>CAZVPS010000010.1:0-22962 GCA_964629105.1 uncultured Anaerolineaceae bacterium | reverse complement strand
AACCAGGCGGCGGGTCAGGGAGGCGCCGCCGGCCGGCAGGCCGACGGAGCGGGCGCGGGCGCCCGGCTCGACCACGACCACCTCGCTGCTGCCGCCCCCGATGTCGACCACGGCCAGGGCCTCCACGATGGGCCGGCCAGACGTGGCGCCGAGCAGGGTGAGGAGCCCCTCCTCCTCGTGGTCAAGGACGTGGAGGGGCACCCCGGTCGCGGCCTCGACGGCGGCCACGACGGCCCCCGCATCGGCGGCCCGCCGGAGGGGCTGCGTCCCGACGAAGGCGATCCGCCGGGCGCCGAGGCCACGCGCGGTCACGGCGTAGCGGGCCAGCTCCGCGACGAGCTCATCGCGAGCCGGTCCCGCGATCAGCCCGTTGGCGTCGACCGTGTCGCCGAGGCCGAGCTTGACGGACTCGTCGAGGAGGGGGACGAGCCGATGCCCCTCGACGGTGGCAACGAGGAGATGGACCGAGTTGGCGCCGACGTCGACGGCGCCAAAGACGGCGCCGAAGACCGCTCCGCCTCCCGAGATGCTCAGCGGTCCGCCGGCGCGGGGAGCGTGGTACGGCGCGGGCGCGCTGCGGGCGCCACGGGCGCCTTCGTGGCGGGCGCCTTCGCCGGCTTGGGCGTGCCCTTCGGCGCCGCCGATGCCCGCGTGGCCCCCACGGTCCTTGCGACGCGCGGCCGGGCCGCCGGGGCCTTGGGCGTGGGCCCCGTCTCCACCTCGGCAACCACAGTGAGCTCGCGCTCCCCCGGCCCCTCGCCGACGACCTCGGCCAGCGCCATGCGGAGGACCGCGACCTCGAGCTGCGCCGCCTCCAGGCACGACGCCGCCTTCGACTCGCGCTTCAGGCCGGCGGCCAGGGCCCTCTCGAGCCGTTCGGCGCGGCGGTCGCGCCCGGTTGGAGCGCCCTTCGGCTTCTTCGACGCCTTCTTGCCGGAGCCCTTCGCCATGGTCGTCCCTTCCTCCCCGCCCGCGCCCGGCGACGTCGTCCGGTCGCCATCGCCACGTGGGATTGCCCCCGCCTGCCGTCGGCGCGCGCCGCCAGTCTGCCACCCCCCGGGCGCAGACGCGTAACCCGAGGACCCCGCCCGCGTCCGTTAACGATTCGTTGACCGCCTGCAAACCGGCGGTTGATCCCCACGGCCCACGCTGCAGGCGCAATCAGGAAACGTTCGGCCGTCGACGGCGTCTCGAGACGCGTCCGCGGCCCCCAGGAGGAAGCATCCCCGTGACGATCACCTCTCCGAAGCGGATCGGCGCGCTGGCCCTCGCGGCCGCCTTCGCGGTCGGCGCGGGCGGCGGCGGCGCCGCGCCAACCCCCGCCGCGTCGTCCGCCCCGAGCGACGCGCCCGCCGGGTCCGCCCCGGCCGGCATCACCGGCTCCATCACCGTCTCCGGCTCCTCGACCGTCGAGCCCATCTCGACCGGCGTCGCGGAGTTCTTCAAGGAGGCGAACCCGGACTTCAACTACACCGTCGAGGGCCCCGGCACCGGCGACGGGTTCAAGCGCTTCTGCAACGACGAGACCGACATCTCCGACGCCTCGCGGAAGATCAAGGACGAGGAGGCCGCCGCCTGCAAGGCCGCCGGCATCGAGTACGTCGAGATCAAGGTCGCGTACGACGGCATGACCGTCATGACCTCGCCCGAGAACGGCGCGATCAGCTGCCTCTCGTTCGCCGACCTCTACGCGCTCGTCGGCCCCGAGTCGACCGGCTTCACGAAGTGGTCGGACGCCGCCGCCATCGCGAAGGAGCTCGGCTCGAACACCGTCCTCCCCGACGCCGATCTCTCCATCACCGGGCCCGGCGAGGAGTCCGGCACCTTCGACTCCTTCGTCGAGCTTGCCATCGCGAAGATCGCCGAGTCGCGCGGCAAGAAGGGTGAGACGACTCGCCCCGACTACACCGCGTCGGCCAACGACAACGCGATTATCGAGGGGATCACCGGCTCCCTGACCTCGCTCGGCTGGGTGGGCTTCGCCTTCGCCGAGGAGAACACCGACAAGATCAAGGAGCTCGAGGTCAGCAAGGACGTCAACGGGACCTGCGTGGCCCCGACGTCCGCGACGATCGCGGACGGCTCCTATCCGCTCAGCCGCCCGCTCTTCATCTACGTGAACACGGCGAAGGCCGCCGCGAACCCGGCCATCGTCGCCTACGTCGACTACTACCTGGCGGCCGGCACGCTCAAGACCGTCCTCGAGGAGGTCCCCTACGTGAACCTCCCGGCCTCCGAGCTCGACGCGAGCCGCGCGGCCTGGGAGGCCGCGAAGTAGCCCACCCCGCACACCCCGCGGAACAGGCCGGGCCTGCTCGGAGGCCCGGCCTGTTCTTCATCCGGGGAGCGGGCTAGACTCGCCACGGACCCACCGCCCGGGGTGAGTCGCCGCACTGCCATGGAGAGAGGACACGATGGCGGGTGCCACGCTCGACGCCCGGCCGCCCGGCACCCGGCTCATGGGGACTGCCAGCCGGCGGCGCAACGAGGGGATCGTCCACGCCGTCCTGACGAGCGGCGCCCTCCTGTCGATGGCGATCAGCATCGGCATCGTCGGATCGCTCATCTACGAGGCGTTCCTCTTCGTCCAGGCCATCGACCTCTCACAGCTCGTCGCCCCGGGCTGGTTCCCGCGCCGCGGCATGTACGACCTGGCCACGCTCTTCGCCGGGACGTTCCTCGTCGCGGGGATCGCGATGCTGCTTGCCGCCCCGATCGGTCTCGGCGCGGCAATCTACCTCTCGGAGTACGCCAGCCCGCGCGTCCGGCGAGTGCTAAAGCCGATCCTCGAGATCCTGGCCGGCATCCCGTCGGTGGTCCTGGGCTTCTTCGCTTTGACCTGGATCAGCCCGAACGTCGTCCAGGCGATCTTCACGGATGCGAAGGGCTTCAACTTCATGGCGGCTGCCCTCGGCGTCGGCATCCTGACCATCCCGCTCGTCGCCTCGGTCTCCGAGGACGCCATGCGGGCCGTGCCGGCGAGCCTCCGCGAGGCGTCCTACGGCCTCGGTGCCCGGCGGATCACCACGACGGTCCGGGTGGTCCTCCCCGCGGCGATCTCGGGGATCATGGCGGCGCTCGTCCTGGCCATCTCGCGGACGGTCGGCGAGACGATGGTGGTGGCGGTCGCGGCCGGCGCGACGGGCGGGGCGCTGTTCACGCTGGACCCGCTCGGCCCCGGCCAGACGCTCACCGCTGCGATGGCCTCGCTGGCGGTCGGCAGCGACCAGGTGACCGGCGACAGCGCCGCGTACCTGAGCCTCTTCTTCCTCGGCCTCGTCCTCTTCGCGGTGACGTTCGTCCTGAACGTGCTGGGTGACGCGTTCGTGCGGCGCACGCGGCAGCGGTACTAGGAGCGCGACGATGGCTTCCCAGACTGCCGTGGCGGGCGTCGTCCGCGGCTCCCTCGCCTCCACCTCGCGCGACTGGCGCGGCGCGATCCTCCAGGTCCTCCTGCTGCTGGCGCTCCTCTTCTCGCTGGCGACCCTCGCCATCCTCCTCTTCGACCAGCTGACGAAAGGCTGGTCCGTCTTCGCGGAGCGTGGCGTCGACTTCTTCACCTCGCCGCTCTCGAGCCGGCCGGGCCAGGCCGGCATCGTCCAGGGCCTCGTCGGGTCGGCGCTCATAGCCACGCTCGTGGCGCTCCTCGCCTTCCCGCTCGGGATCGCGACCGCCGTCTACCTCGAGGAGTACGCCCCGGACAACCGGCTGACCCGGATCCTGACCCTGAACATCCGGAACCTCGCCGGGGTGCCGTCGGTCGTGTACGGGCTCCTCGGGCTCTCGGTCTTCGTGGCCGCCCTGGCGGCCGTCGGCGTCGGCAACGGGCGCAACATCATCGCCGGGGCCCTGACCCTCGGCGTCCTCGTCCTCCCGATCGTCATCATCACGACGAGCGAGGCGATCCGGGCGGTGCCATCCACGATCCGCGAGGCCGGCTACGGGATCGGGGCGTCGCGCTGGCAGGTCGTGCGGAAGCTGATCATCCCGTCGGCCGTGCCCGGGATCCTCACCGGGACGGTCCTCGCGCTCTCGCGCGCGCTCGGCGAGACCGCGCCGCTCATCGTCGCGGGCGCCGTGCTGGGTTCCTTCTCGGCGAACTGGACCCCCGAGGCCGTGCTCACAGGCCCCTACACGGTCCTCCCCACGATCGTCTTCGACTGGGCCCGCAAGCCCCAGGAAGAGTTCCGGGCGCTCACGGCGGCCGCGATCCTCGTCCTCCTCCTCGTGACTCTGCTCGCCAACGGGGTCGCCGTCATCCTCCGCAGCCGGTACGAACGGAAATGGTGAACGACCCGCGGACCCCCATGGGAGACGACATGACCACCGAGACCTCGGGGCCGGCCGAGGCCGCGGCCCCGAGCATCGCGATTCGCGTCGACCGCGGCCCGGACCGTGACACTTCCGATGCTGCCGACGAGACACCCGCGGTCGAGTTTCGCGACCTGCACTTCTACTACGGGAAGTTCCGGGCCGTGAAGGAGGTGAACATCTCCCTCCGGCGCAACAAGATCACCGCCATCATCGGCCCGTCCGGCTGCGGGAAGTCGACGCTCCTGCGCACCATCAACCGGATGAACGACCTCATCGAGGGGACCCGCGTCGAGGGCGAGGTCCGCTTCCACGGCGAGAACCTCTATGCCCCCTACGTCGACGCGGTCGAGGTCCGGCGACGGATCGGGATGGTCTTCCAGAAGGCCAACCCGTTCCCCAAGTCCATCTACGACAACGTGGCCTTCGGGCCGCGGGTGAACGGGCAGAAGGGGAACCTCGACGACCTCGTCGAGAGCTGCCTCCGCCGCGCCGCCCTCTGGGACGAGGTCAAGGACAAGCTCAGGCAGAGCGCCTACGCCCTCTCCGGCGGCCAGCAGCAGCGCCTCTGCATCGCCCGGGCAATCGCCACGAAACCCGAGGTCATCCTCATGGACGAGCCGTGCTCCGCCCTGGACCCGCGCGCCACGCTCCAGATCGAGGAGCTGATGCGCGAGCTGCAGGAGGAGTACACGATCATCATCGTGACCCACAACATGCAGCAGGCGGCGCGGGCGTCGGACTACACGGTCTTCCTGAACATGGCCGACGACCGCGCCGGCTACGTCGTGGAGCAGGGGCCGACGGCGCAGATGTTCACGAACCCGACCAACCAGATGACCGAGGACTACGTGTCCGGGCGCTTCGGCTGAGCCGGCAGGAGGCACGAATGACCGAGCAAGACCCGCAGCCCGCGATGGATCGGCACACGGAGGAGATCCTCCGTTCCGTGGAGGGGGAGATCCCCGAGCCGGTGGTGACGCTCCCCCGCAAGCCGCTCGACCGCGAGGAGCGCACGATCAAGGAGATCCTCCTGCGGATGGGCAGCATCATCGAGGAGCGGATCCGCCTCACGGTGGAGGCCCTCGAGACGCACGACGCGGAGAAGGCGCTCTTCGTCATCCGGGGCGACGAGGAGATCAACGCGCTGCAGATCGAAGCGATGGACCACGTCGTCCTGACGATCGCGACCCAGGCACCGGTTGCACGCGATCTGCGGTATCTCCTGACCCTCGACCGGATCGGCTACGAGCTGGAGCGGATCGGCGACTCGGTCGCGAACGTCGCGAAGCGCGCCCGCGAGCTCGCCCCCGAGCCGCCGCTCGACGGTCACGTCGGGTGCCCCGAGATGGGGCGCCTGGCGGCCCAGTTCCTGGCCGAGACGATGCGGGCCCTGACCGACGCCGACGCGGTCGCCGCCCGCGAGGTGGCTGTCCGGGACGACGAGATCGACGCCATCTACCACCAGGCCGTGGACCGCCTGACCGAGCTGGCGAAGGCCGATCCCGGGAACGTGGAGCGGGCGATGCGGCTCCTCATCGCGGCCCGCTACATGGAGCGCGTCGGCGACCACATCACGAACATCGCCGAGGACGTCGTCTTCCTCTCGTCGGGCCACCGCGAGGACCTGAACCCATGACCCCTCCCGGGGCGCCGATCCGCGTGCTCTTCGTCTGCACGGGCAACTCCGCCCGCAGCCAGATGGCCGAGGCAATCCTGGCGCGAGTCCCGGGGATCGCCGCCGCGTCGGCGGGAACTCACCCCGCCGGCGTCCACCCGCTGACGGTTCGCGCGCTCGCCGAGGTCGGCATCGACTGGAGCGGCGCCCGCTCGAAGTCGATCCTCGAGATGGTCGACCAGGAATGGGACCTGGTCCTCACCGTATGCGACAACGCACGGGAGGCCTGCCCCGTCGTCCCGGGGGCGCGGCGGACCGCGCACGAAGGGTTCCCGGACCCCGCGGCCGCGCGGGGAACGGACGAGGACCGCCTCGCCGCGTTCCGCACGATCCGGGACCAGATCGCGGCAAGAATGGTCGCCAGGGCAGCCGACCTGCTGGCCGAACGGGCACCCGCCCGATGAGCCGCGAGGCGCCCGCCGTGGTGGAGCTTTGCCTCCTCCGTCACGCGCAGGCCGCCGACCGCGAGACCTGGGAGCAGCCCGACGAGATGCGACCGCTCACCGAGAAGGGCAGGCGCCAGGCCGAGCGGATGGGCCGGTTGCTCGCCGCGGCCGGGTTCGCGCCGGACGCGGTCATCACCTCGCCGCTGGTCCGCGCCCGGGAGACGGCGGAGATCGTCGCCGACCTCCTCGGCGCCGTGGCGCGCATCGAGCCGCGTCTCGGCGAGCCCCTGGACCTCACGACGCTCGACGCGATCCTCGACGACGCGGGGAGCCCCCGGCGGGCGATCGTCGTCGGCCACGACCCGGACTTCTCGGAGCTCGTATCGGAGCTCGTGGGCGGGGCGCCGATCCTCATGCGCAAGGGCGCGCTGGCCCGGATCGACGTCGAGCGTCCCCTCGAGCCCGGCGCCGGCGAGCTGCGCTGGCTCCTGCCGTCAGACGCGCTGCGGGGCTAGCAGGCCCGCGCCTCGAGGCCCTACGGCACCGCCCCGGTCCCCTCCCCGCGCTCCTAGCCCAGGGCCAATCACGGTTAGAATGACGGGGATGGATGCGCCGTCAGCCGCCCCAGGAGACTCCCAGGTGGACCAGCGGATCGTTATCACCCTAGACGCCGAGGACCTGCAGGAGCTGGAGCGGATCCTGATCGACCGGGACGAGAAGGATGCCCTCAGGTTCCTGCATGAGCGCATCGAGAAGAAGGTGCACAAGACGACCAAGGCCCACTGCAGACCACCCTTCGATTGACACCGGACGACAACAGGGCAAGACCAACCACGTGTCCGAGATCCGCAAGGCTGATCCCGCGCCGGACTACCCGCCCGAGGAGGGCTGCTACCTCCGCGGCAACGACTACTCGCCCGTCGCCGTGCTGGTCATCCTCAAGTGGATCCGCGAGGAGGCACCCCCCGAGATCGAGGAGCTCGTCCGCGTTGGCGTCGAGAGCGGCGCCGCCCTGTCGGGGACGCTCCAGACCGAGAACATCGGGCTGGAGAAGGTCATCTGCAACGTGGTGGCCAACCCGAACATCCGCTATCTCCTCGTCTGCGGCCCCGAGTCGCCGGGGCACCGCGTCGGAGAGACCATCCTTGCCCTGATCCAGAACGGCATCGACGAGCGGAAGCGGATCATCGGCACGAGCGCCCAGACCCCGTACCTGTTCAACATCCCGGCCGGATCGGTCGCGCGGTTCCGCCGGCAGATCACGGTGATCGACTTGATCCACGAAGGACGGCCGGACGTGATCCGCGAGGCCGTGCAGGCCTGCTACCAGGAGGAGCCGACGCCGTTTCGCGAGCACCTGCTCCACGACGTCGGCGCCTACGGCGAACCCCCGATCAGCGGCAGGATCACCTGGCGCGTCACGGACCCGACCAGGGAGCCCAAGAGCGAGGAGGAGCGGGCCGGGTTCGAACGGATCCGGGCGATGATGGACCGCGTCAGGAAGGCCGCCGAAGCAAGGCACGGCGGCCCGATCGATCCGCCGGGGGGCGAGGCGGGCTCGCCGGGCTCGGGCTGACCAGGCCAGGCGGAGCCCCCCGGGCCGGCCTCGGGGGCCTCATGATCCGCCAGGGCGACCCGATTCGGCTCCACCTCTGATGATGAAGAAGGGGGGGCCTCGCCCGGATCGACGCCGAGCGCCCGCTGTAACCCGGCGGGGGTGTCCTCCGCTGGCTCGTCCCGCCCGATCTCCTCCGGCCGTAGCCACAGCCACCGCCGACGGCGGTCGCCGTGGTGAATGGCGCCCCCGTCGATTCCTCGATGTGGCGCCACAGTCAGCAGCTGGTCGGCGCGGCGAGGCTGCCATAGTCGGTGTCCAGCACCGCGCTGACTCCGCGAGCGACGGCCGGCAGGAACGCCTTCACGTCGTTCGTCGCCCGCAGGTGGGCCATGATCGCCGTGTTCGCGCGGACGGTCGCCTGGCACAGCCGCAGCTTGTCGATCTGCTCCCGGCTCGGCGTCAGGCCCGCCTGCTGCGTGCGCGTCAGGCTGCCCTGGTGCTCGCGCAGGTCGGCCAGCAGCCCCTGGGCAACAGGATCCCCGTCGAGGGCATCGACGGCGACCCGGTAGGCGGCGACGGCTGGCGCCTGGCGGAGCGCCCGGCCGAACTCGACCGCCGCCTCGTTGAGGTCGGTGCTGAGCATCATCGTTCCCCTTCAGCCGCAGCAGCCGCCGCCCGAGCGGCAGTTGGCGGCGAAATCGATCCCGATCTGGGCACTGACGACGACCGCGGTCTCGCGGCAGACGGCCTGGAACGCCGCCGTGGCGGCGACGTACGACGCGACCGACGGGACGGCGAGCATGGCCTGCTGGAGGCGCTCGAGCTCGGCGCGCTGGGCCTCGGTGAGGATCCCCATCATCGCCTCCGGCCGGAGCTCCGCCTGGCGCGACTGGAACGCCTCGATCGCGGCCGTCGCCTGGGCGTCCGCGGAGAGCGCCCGGTCGGCCGCCAGGAGGGCGGTGAACTCGGGGCTGCCCCGAAGTGCCACCCCGAACGTGCCCGCGGCCGTGAGCGCCTCCGCCTCGGCGGCGCGCATCCCGGCCGCGAGATCGGCCGGATCCTGGGTTGTTGGATAGAGCATCGTGGTCGGGCCTCCAGTCATGCGACGAGCGAGGTGGGAGCAAGAATGCGTTCGAGCAGCTCGCCGAGCCGTTCGAGGCCGACGACCTCGCCGTCGAGGAGCGGGACCTCGAGGACCGGGACGGCGAAGCGCGCTTCGATGTCGGCGAGGTAGGCCTGCTGCATCTGCCGGCGCGCCCGAGCGTACGGCGTCCGCGAGGCCTCGTCGGGCAGGACCATGTTGGCGACGACGAGCCCGAGCGGGATGCCGAGCGACTGCAGCTCGGCGATGGCCCGCGTGGCCTCGACGATCGGCGTCGCCTCCGGGTACATGACGAAGGCGAAGGTGCTCTGCGCGGGGTCGCGCATCATCTCGATGACCCGGCCGAAGCGGGCCTTCGCGACGTCGTCGGCGGCCGCCGTGTCGACCGAGGCGAAGACCTTGACGTCGATCTGGCGGCTCCAGTCGATCGGCAGCTCGAGGAGCCGCATGGTGTGGCCCGTCGGCGCGGTGTCGAACACGGCGACGTCGAACGTGTCGCGGCTGGCGAGCTCGATGAACTGGTCGAACGCCGCCATCTCCTCGGTGCACGGCGAGTCGAGCTCCTCGCGCATCGCCGCGACCGACGCGGGGCTCCGGCCGCGGGCCACCGCGTCGGAGATGATCCGGTCCGTGTACGCGATCGCCGCGGCCTTCGCGTCCACGCGGGCGGCCCACAGCCCGTCGACCCCGTCGACCGGCGCGGGCTCGGTTCCGACGGCGGCGCCGAGGACCTGCCCGATGTGGGCCGCGGGATCGGTCGTCACCAGCAGGGTTCGATGACCCCGGCGCGCCAGCCAGACGGCGGTCGCGCACGAGACGACGGTCTTGCCCACGCCGCCCTTGCCGGCGAAGAAGATCGTGCGGGGGCGGCCATCCGGCAACAGGGCCCTCACCACGGCCGCGTCGTCGGGCGCGGTCGTTCGCATCGGCGCCGACTCGCCTGGGCCGAACGCCGGGCGCGCCGCATGCTCGTCAGAGAGCAGCGGGACGAGGGCGCGCAGCCGGGCGATCCCGCGCACCTCGCCGTCGAGGAGCAGGACGCGCCGGGTGGGGATCGGCAGCTGCCGGGCGATCTCGGCGAGGTATCGCTCCTGCATCGCGATCCGCGCGGCGAAGAACGGCGTCGACGCCTCGTCGGCCGGCAGGATGCCGTTGACGATGAGCTCGGTCGTGACGATCCCCAGGCGGGCCAGCTCGGCTCCCGCTCGCCGCGTCTCGGCGATCGCGGTCGCCTCCGGGTGGAGCACGAAGGCGAACCTCGTCAGCGACTGGTCGCGAAGCGCGGCGAGCGCTCGCTCGTACTTGACCTTCGCGTCGGCGATCGCCGCCGCGGGACCGATGCACGTCTGGCCCGCGCCCGCCTCGGCCTCGGAGATGCTCTTCGACCAGGCCTCAGGAAGCTCGAGCAGGCGCACCGTGTGGCCGGTGGGGGCCGTGTCGAAGATGACGAGGTCGAACGCAGCGCCACCCGCGGGCGGCGACGCGGGGGCGGTGGGATCGAGGAAGTCGGCGAAACGGTCGAAGGCTGCAACCTCTGCCGTGCACGGCCCGGCGAGCTGCTCCTCCATGACCCGCACGATCTCGGGCGGGAAGATCTCGCGGATCGGCGCAAGGGTCCGGTCCGTGTACTCGGCGGTCGCGCGGTCGGGGTCGATCTCCATCGCCCACAGGTTCGGCACGCCGGCGATCGGGGTGATCGCGTGGCCGATCGGCTGCTCGAACACGTCGGCCAGGTTCGAGGCCGGGTCCGTGGTCACGATGAGGACGCGCCGACCGGCATCGGCCTCGGCCACGGCCGTCGTGCAGGCCATCGTCGTCTTGCCGACGCCGCCCTTGCCGGAGAAGAAGAGGAACTGGGTCACGTGGGGATCCTTTCGCGGGGAGGGTTCCGGGCGCTGCCGGATCAGGCGTTGCGCGCGAACTCGCCCCGAAGCTCGTCGAGCGTGGGGTAGGCATCCGTCTTGACGATGCGTCCACCCATCACGGTGATCGGCAGGACCTCGAGCTGGCGCTGTCGGATCAGCTCGTACACCTCGCGGTTGCGCATGAACGCCTGGGGGTCCGCGGTCATCATGTGGCGGACCACGGTCCGGCCCTCGGCCTCGAGCGTGAAGATCGCCTCGCTGAGGTCGACGAGCGTCGTGTCGAGCACCGGGCCGCACAGCCCGGTGGGGCAGCAGAGCGGTGGGTCGAAGATCTCGACGTCCGGCGCTGCGAGCGCTGGCACCTGGTCAGTCATGGGGCGCATCCTTCTGTGGGCGAGGTGGTGGAGCTGCGACGGCAGGCGCGGTGGACAGGAACTGGTCGAGGAGTGGATTCGCCGGCGTGGCCTCGGCGACGGTGGCCGCGTTCCGGCTGCGGACGAAGTCGCGGATGCGGTTGAAGGCCAGCTCGAGGAGCGGCATCTCGAAGATGGGACCGCACATGCCGCCGGGGCAGCACGCGGGCTCGGCGACGAGCTCGATTCGGACGCCGGCAGGTCGGGCGCCAGGTCACGCATGACGAGTCGCCTCCTGGGCTGGCAACGAGGACGTCTCGGCTCCAGGCGTGGTCGCGAACCCCGGGCATAGCGCCTCGGCGACCGCGCGCTCGATCGCCGAGATGTTGAGCTTCCCGCCGGCGAAGCGACGGACCCCGTCGATGACCACGATCGGCGGGACGGCTTCGCCGGCCGCGATCTCCGCCTCGACGTCGGGGTGGCGGGCCATGTCCGGGCCGAACAGCTCGGCGTACTCGAAGACGACGGCCGGCCCGAAGCGCTCGGCCAGACGCTGTTGCACAAGCCAGGCCGCCGCCTCCCAGGTCTTGGTCGAGGCGCAGCCCGCCGGCGATGGCATCCCGACGACCAGCACCGAGCAGGTCATCCCGCCACCTCGGCCACAAGCGGCAAGCGGCGAAGCGGTCCCACCTGCGGCAGGACGGTCCTGCTCGAGCCGCAGTCCGAGCATAGGCACGCGGTGGTCGCGGCGCCGGTGGGCGTGAGCAGGTCGGCGACGGCGGCGCGGAGCGCCCCGAGACGGTCGAGGTCGAGCGAGTAGTAGACCCAGCGGCCGCTCTTGCGCTCGCGAAGGAGCCCGCTGGCACGCAGGGTCCGCAGGTGGTGCGAAACGAGGGCGGGGCTCAGCCCCAGCATCTCTCCGGCGTCGCAGACGCAGTGCTCCCCGTGGCCCAGCAGGGCCACGATCCGCGCTCGGTTCGGTTCCGCCACGGCCTGGAGGGCGACGAGGTCGTCCCGGGACAGCGAGGGGGCAGTCAGATGGGATCGATGCGTGTCCATGGTTTTCATTCTCATCGATGTTAGTGCAACGTGTATTTGAAAGATGGCTCCTCGCCCTGATCATCCAGCTCTCCATCGGATCCGCGAGCCTTGGGGCCGGATGCGTCGGCGCGAGGAGTCGGGCTTCCGCCGGGGTCTCGCTGGGAAGGTGGCGTCCTCGCCGCGCCGGGCCTCCGACCGTTCCGGCGTCGGGACGACGTCGGTCATCGGCGGCATCGCACGTGCTCAGCCGCAGCACCCCGACCTGGCATTGGGACCGCAGGTGGGCATGGAAGACAACGTGCCGGTGTGCAACATCGACGCGAGGGTCAGCCTCTGACGCGCCTCACGGCTGCCGCATTTCGGGCACGCCAAGACCAATCCAGCTTCCCGCTCCTTGATGGTCGCGCGCACCTCGAAGACGGCTCCGCAATCCTTGCATTGGTAGTCGTAGAGAGGCACGGCCAGTCTCCTGCTCAACAAGTGCTCTGCAGTCCACGGTGGGGCGACGTGCCGATCCCGTGCGCACCCAGGGAGTTCATTCTAACCACGGTTGGTGCAACGTGTGTTGGAGTACCACGGACTCTTGGGGCGGGCCGAACGGCCCGTGCGCGGTCGTCAGCGGCGCCAGGCCACGCCCGAACGCACGTCGCGGCCGCCTTGCGCTCTGAGCACGACTGTCGTCGGTGGCAGTCGCGACGAGGGGCTTCGTCGCCACGGACGAGCAGAGCGGATCGGGCGCCCGTCAGCTCGTCACGCGCCCCGATCCCCGGCGTTCCGTTCCGACACGATCTCGGCCAGGATCCCGAGCGCGATGTTGGCCGGCGTGTGGCCCCCGAGGTCGAGCCCGACCGGGGCGTGGATTCGGGCCAGGTCGGCCTCGCTCACGCCGACGCCGCGGAGGCGCTCCAGGCGCTCGGCGTGTGTCCGCCGGCTGCCGAGCGCCCCGACGTACCGCGCCCCGCGGCGGAGCGCCATCGTGATGGCCGGGTCGTCGAACTTGGGGTCGTGGGCCAGGGCCACGACGTGCGCGCCCTCGTCGATACCGGCCCAGTCGGCGAGCTCGTCGGCCCAGCCGACGAGCAGCTCGTCGGCGTCGGGAAACCGCTCGCGGGTCAGGAAGGCGGTCCGCGCGTCGACGACCACGGTGTGGAACCCGATGGCGTGGGCAAGGCGGACCAGGTACACGGCGATCTCGCCGGCCCCGACGATGACAAGGCGGGCGGCGGCGACCACGTCGACGTAGACGTCGCGGGTGCCGACGCGGATCGTGCGGGAGACGCCGGCCCGCAGCGCGTCCCGGGCAAGGTCCACGAGATCGGCGTCGGCCGCCGCGTCGCCGAGCGAGCCCGACCGGATCCCCTTCTCGTCGAGGAGGACGCGACCGACTTCCGGCGCCTCGCGACCGACGGGGAGCGGGGTGGCGACCGCCAGGGCCTGCTCGTTCGCGGCGGCGCTGATCACGTCGGCCGGCACGTCCGGCTCGACGAGGACGTCGATCTCCCCGCCGCAGGTGAGCCCGACCTCGGCTGCCCGCTCGTCGCTGACACCGTAGTGGATCAGCTCGCGGTAGCGACCGTGCCGGGCGGCGTGGACGGCCTCCGCGGCCGCGCTCTCCACGCAGCCGGCCGAAAGGCTGCCGGCCAGCCGGCCGTCGTCGGCGACGAGCAGCGTGCTCCCGACCTGGAACGGGGCGGACCCGACGGATCGAACGAGCGTCGCGCGGCCGAATCCGACCCCGTCCGCCTGCCAGCGAGCACCGATCGCCAGCACGTCGTTCATGCCTGGGCCACCTGCGCGTTGACGCTGCCGTGCATCAGGTCAGCGAACCACCAGCACCGGGCAGGGCGCGCGGCGCGTGGTTCGTGCCTTGACGGGGCCGATCCGGATCCGACGTCCGGCCATTGCTCGATCTCACGGCGGGATGGGGCCCGCCCCCGCGACACGAGGACGCCCTCGATCAGGACGACCGGGATCGAGAAGAGCGCGCCCCGGGCAACGATCTCGAACGGGTCGGTCACGTGGCGGATCTCTACGTCGATCCCGGCCCGGTCCACGACCGCGCGGATCTCGGCCGTCGTCTTCTCGCAGCGGGGACATCCCGGGCCGAGGATCTCGATGACGCGCATGACGTCTCCGATCGTGACCGCCGGGATTCGGCGGAGGCTCGAGCCCCCATCACCAGGGCCCGGGCCGGAGGGTTCCGACGATGGCGAGGACTACTCGCTCAACCAGACGGCGATGTCGCCGGCCGACGGGATGCGCCCGGCGCTCCGGATCCGGCCGTCGATGATCAGGCCTGGGGTGCTCAGGATGCCGTGGGCGACGATCTCGCGCGGATCGGTGACGTGGATGATCTCGGCCTCCACGCTGGCCATCTGGACCGCCTCGCGGGCGACGGCCTCGAGCCGCTTGCAGTTGTCACAGCCGGGTCCGAGAACCTCGATGGTCTTCATGCGCGTGCTCCTTCGGCCGTCAGCCACTGGGCGATGTCACCGGCAGGCGGGATGCGGCCGGCCGAGACGACACGGCCATCGATGACGAGCCCGGGCGTGCGCAGGACCACGTAGCTGGCGATCCGGCCGTAGTCGGTGACCTTGACGATGTCGGCCTCGATTCCCGCGATGGCGACCGCCTCGCGGGCAGCCTGCTCCAGCAGGTGGCAGTTGTAGCAGCCGGGTCCCAGGACCTCGATCTTCGTCACGGGTGCCTCCTTCGATTTCGAGCGACGAGGAAGTTGAAGGGATAGCCGATGGCGATGATGCCCGCCGCGACGATGGCAACAAACGGCACGGCCGTCTGGCGGAGCGCGAGCGTCGTCATCGCAGGACCTCGCCGAGCGCCTCGAGGGCGCGTCGGCACGCTTCGTGGTCGCGCTCGTAGTAGACGCGGCGGGTGTCGGCCTCGTAGCGGCTCGCACGCACGAGGCCCGCCGCCCGAAGCCGGGCGAGGTGGTTGCTGACGTTGTTTTCGCGAGCGCCGAGGGCGGCAGCCATCTCGCAGACGCAGACGGGCCCGTCGCGCAGCATCCGCACGATGCTGGCCCGGATCGGGTCGCCCAGGAGCGCGGCGGCCGCCGTCGCGTCGCTGACGTCGGGAGCCGGCAGGCTCATCCGCAGGTCCTGGAGGACCGGCAGCTCAATCGGCATCGGAGGTCTCCTCTGGTGTGCGGTTCGTTGATGCGCGGGTGCTGGTCATGCCAGGAGGATCCAGGCGCGCTGCACGGCGAGCGCGACGAGCGCGACGGCGAAGATGCGCGAGAGGGTGGCGCTCTTCACGCGCCCGGCCGTGAACCGGGCCCCGAGCCACGCCCCGATAACCGAGGCGATGGAGGTGACGATGACCGTCGGCCAGTCAAACGTGGCCGTGGGGAGGTGGGTCGCGAAGGCCGAGAAGGACGGGAGCGTCACCCCGACGGAGTTGGTGGCGGCGGCGAGGCGCGCGGAGTAGCCGACCAGCGTGAGGGTCGGCATCAGCAGGAAGCCCGGGCCCACCCCGAGGAAGCCGGCGAACACCGAGATGGGGACCGCTGCCCCGGCCGCTTCGGCGCGGGATCGATCGGTGATCTCGGCGACGACCTCGGTCGAGGCGCTCTTCGGGAGGGCCATCCGGGCGGCGAGGAACAGGAGGACGCCGACATAGAGCCACCAGATGAAGTCGACGGAGGCGAACTGAACGAGCCAGACCCCGATCGGCGCGCCGATGGTGGTGATCGTGACGAGGATGAGCGCCCCGCGCTTGTCGACCATGCCCTTCCGCCAGAAGGCGATCGCCGCGCTGATCGCGGTCAGCCCGTTGAGCAGCAGCGCCCATGGCTGGATGACGTTGATTAGGTCGTAGCCGAAGAGGCCCAGGACGGGGATCGCGATGAACGCGACGCCGAGCCCGAGCATCCCCGAGAGGAACGACAGGCCGAAGAGGAGCGGCGTCAGAACGACGATCAGGGGCATCTGATCACGTGCTCGATCGCTCGCGGATCCGGTTGTGAACCGGCCGGCGACGCCTGCGCATCACGGAACGATCTCGATCGTCGGCTCGACGACGATCTCGGACTTCACGGAGTTGGCCACCAGGCTGTACTTCTGGGCCGATTTCAGGGCCCTGCGTGCACGGGCCTCGACCACGGCCGGTTGTTCCACCCCCGCGCTGATGCGGATCTGCGGCCACAGACGCAGGTGGGTGAAGGTCTCCGTTCGGTCGAGCTCGATCAGCTTGGTCCCCTCGGCCCGGCAGTCGTACGACTGCAGATCGAGCTTGAACCGCTCGGCCGCCCAGAGGAACATCATCATCACGCAGGTGTTCGCCGCCGCGACGAACGCGTCCTCGGGCGTCAGCACGCCGGGGTGTCCCTGGGCATCGGGCGGAGCGGAGAAGGCCATCTCCGGGCCGTTGCCCATCGCGATCTGTCCCCGGTGTTCGCCCGTCCACGTCACGGTCGTGTGGTACGTCGCCGTGCGGCTCATGGTCGGGCCTGCATCTGGCCGCAGAAGGCAGCGTACTCACGCGCCAGCGCTGCCGTGTACTCCTCATCCATCCCGGCCGCCACGTCGTTGTAGATCCTGACGATGTCCAGCAATTCCTTAGTGACCTCGGGCCCAGGCGTCCTTCCAGCGGCGTGGAACTGCTCGAAGATCAGCGGCAGGGCGGCCAGAGACACCGGGCGGCCGGCCACGTCCACGGTCTGCATCGGGATGGTCGACGCGCAGGCGCAGGCCGCCTGGATCGCATCCTCGGACGGCGCCGCTGGTCCAGGCGCGACGAAGGACCCACTGCGTCGATTCCACTGCCCGCCGAGGAGCTCGTCGACAAGGCCGGCAACCCGGTCGGCCGTCACGTCGACCGCCTGCTGGCCGCTCGTGTTCAGTCGCCGGGCGCCCTCGGGCTGGCCCAGGCCGTGCTCGCGGACCAGGTCGTTCACGACGACGCTGGCGGCGGGCTTGCCCGAGTACTGCTCGGTCGCGCGCGCCGCGCACCGCTTGTCACAGCCATCCACCGCGATGGTCGGATAGAAGCGGGCGAACGCCCGGTCGCCTTCTCCGCCGGCCAGGAAGAGCGGCAGGCAGATGGTCACCGTCTCGCTGGGGCGGAGCTGCTCCAGCACCCTGAGCGCAGCGAGGCGGGTCACCGTCCCCTCGGCCATCTCCTCGCCGGAGCAGGCCACGATCCCGATCTTCCGCTGGGGCAGCTCAGGCATGGTCGGGTGCCTCCGCGCTGGAGACCAGGTCGTCGACGACGACGGCGATCTCCTCGGCCACCGCATGTGCAAGCTGCTGACCGCCCTCGTTCAGCTCGGCGATGCCCTGTGGCTTCAGCTCCCGGTTCCGCCGGTACACGTCGAGCACCGCGATGCCCTGGGCGACATGCCCTCCGCTCTGCTGCACCATCTTGGCAGCGCAGGCGAGCTTGCACCCGTCGATCGTCACCGCCGGATGTGCCCTGACCGCGGCGCGGGCGTCCTCGTCACCCAGGACCAGGAGCGACAGGGCCACGAGCCCCGTGGCCCCCGGCCGCAGATCCTCGGTGACCTCGTAGGCGGCTTCGCGGCTGACCGTGCCGTACGTCTTGCCGATGCCGCTGCACGGCACCACCATGACCTTGCGCTCCTCGAGGCTCACAGCTTCTTCGCTTCCTCTTCGGCTTGGCCCTTCATCAGCTCGAAATACGCCTGCGGGTCGAGCAATGCGTCCCGATCCTTCGGCCAGTCGTGGGCTTCGATGACGACGAGCCACCCTTCACCGTACGGATCCTGGTTGATGGCCTCGGGGGACAGCTCCATCGCCGGGTTCACCTCGGCAACGGTGCCACCGACGGGTGACGGCACCTCCACGTTGGCCTTGATCGTCTCGATCACGGCCACCTCGTCGCCGGTCGCGACGGCCGTGCCCTCCGGCTTCACCTCCGCGAAGGCGACGTCGCCGTTGAGCTGTTGCAGGAAGTCCGTCATCCCGATGCGGATCCGGTCACCTTCCGCCAGGGCCCAGACGCCCTCGGGACTGTAGAGACGGTCGATCGCCACCCGGAAGATGAACTTGTCAACGGTGGTTTCCAAGTAACCAGGCATGTGGTCGTCCTAACGAGTGCTGAAATGAAGCGTGGCGTCGCGGAAGCCGAGCGCTGCTTCCAACATGGCCTCCGGTAGCGTCGGATGCGCGTGCGTCGTCCAGGCCAGGTCGTCGGCGGTTGCCCCGACCTGGACGGCCAGGGCCCCCTCGGCGATCAGGTCGGTTGCGTGCGGTCCCATGAGATGAACCCCCAGCACCACACCGCTCTCGGCTTCGCACACCAGCTTCACCAACCCATCCATCTCGCCGAGGATTCGCGCTCGCGGATTGGCCGAGAACGGAAACTGGGCGACCTTGACGTCTGCTCCTCGCTGTCGCGCCTGAGTCTCGGTCAGGCCGACACTGGCGACTTCAGGCCGGGTGAAGATGACATTCGGAACCGAGCGGTAGTCCACCGTGCGCCTGCCGCCGCAGGCGTTCTCGGCGGCCACGCGCCCATCGACCATCGCCTTGTGCGCCAGCATGATGCCCCCCACCGCATCGCCGACGGCCCACACGTTCGGCACGCTGGTCGCCAGGTGTTCGTCCACGGCGATCGCCCGGCCGTTCATCTTCACGCCGACCTCGGCCAGGCCGAGACCCTCGGTGTTCGGCCAGCGTCCCGTGGCGACCAGGATGCGATCACCCTCGACGCGCGACAGAACGCCCTTCGCGTCGCGATAGGTCGCTGCCAGGCTGCCTCCCGCGGGCACGATCTCCTCGACGTGCGCGCCGGTGACGACGGTCATGCCCCGTCGCCGGAACAGGAGCGCCAGGCGCTGCGCCAGCGCCTCGTCGGTCCCCCCCGGCAGCAGGGTCGGCATCATCTCCAAGATCGTCACCCGGCTGCCAAGGGCTTCGTAGATGCACGCGAACTCGAGGCCGATGACACCTCCCCCGACCACGATCAGGCGGGCCGGGACGTCCGCGATGTCGAGCGCCTCGGTGCTGGTGATCACCCCGGGCAGGTCCAGGCCCGGGATCGGCGGCCGGGCCGTGATGGATCCCGGGGCCAGGATCACCTGACGCGCCGAAACGGTTGTCGCATCGCCGGTGTCTGGCTGCACCCGAAGGGTGGTCGGCGCCGACAGGTAGCCCGTGCCGCGCAGCAGGGTGACACCCGCCCTCTTCAGCAGGTGCTCAACCCCGCCAACCAACGCATCCACGGCACCCTGCTTGTACTCCATGAGTGCGGGCAGGTCGGGCGCAGCCGTCGAGATCGCTATGCCGAATTCGTGCGCCCGCCTCGCCTTCAGCAGCAGCTCTGTCGACGTGGTCAGGGCCTTGGTGGGAATGCAGCCGATGTTCAGGCACGTGCCCCCGACCCGCTCTCGCTCGATCAGCACGGCACGCGCACCGAGTTGCGCGGCTCGAAGCGCAGCCACGTAGCCGGCAGGACCACCACCCAGTACGGCCAGGTCACATTGGTCGGTCATCACAACCCCAGGGTCGGAGGCCCGGGCTCGAACGACTCGAGCCCGGGCCGAAGCGGGCGATGACGGACGGCGTGATGTGCCCCATCGAATACCGTTGGCCAGCACATTCACCACAGCCGCCAGTGTCACATTGTGACGTAGGACGAGACAGGGCCGTTGGTCACAGGTTCGGGAGCCCGGTGGCGACGCCGACCACTTGACCTTCCAGCAACTTGAAGGTCTACCATCGGGCCATGCGACTCGCCGTCTTCTCCGACGTCCACTCCAACCTGGCGGCGCTCGACGCCGTCTTGGCGACGGAGCTGACTCAGCGGCTGCGGCCGTTCATCGAGATCGCGCTGCGCGCCGCAGGGCGAGCCGGGCGGGCAGCGATCTCCGGGTGAGGGTGCGGTCGTGCTCGATCGCCGCGGTCATGTCGCCCGGGCGGTCATGACGCGACCACGCTGCTCCGGGCATGATGAGCGAGTCTCCTTCCATGTTTCCACGCTGACCCGTCGCGCCGTCGGACCATCCGCCGCACGGCCTCGGTCTGACCCGGGAGCGTCCGATGAACGACGTGCTGGTGCTCGCGCTCGCGTTCTTCGGTGCCGCGCTGCTCTACGCGTCGTTCGGGCACGCGGGAGCGTCCGGCTACCTGGCGGCGATGGCCCTCGTCGGCGTCGCCCCCGCGACAATGAAGCCGACGGCGCTCGCGCTGAACATCGTCGTGGCGAGCATCGTCACCGTCCGGTTCCATCTCGCCGGGCACGTACGATGGCGCGCCCTCGTGCCCTTCGTGATCGGGTCGATCCCGATGGCCTTCGTCGGTGGGGCGCTCGTCCTGCCCGGCGCGGTCTACAAGCCGCTCGTCGGGCTGATCCTGCTCGCGGCAGCGTTCCAACTGGTCAGGACCGCGGCATCTTCGGCGGCAACGGACGAGCACCAGACGGCGATCCCCTTCGGCCCGGCGGCGATCGCCGGCGCCGGGATCGGTCTCCTTTCGGGCCTGACCGGAACGGGCGGAGGCATCTTCCTCACCCCGCTGATCCACTTTGCCGGATGGGCCGAGGCGCGGGTGGCAGCCGGGATCTCGGCCGCGTTCATCCTGGCCAACTCGATCTCGGGGTTGCTCGGCAACGTCTCCTCGGTCAAGGCGCTCCCCGTGGAGCTGCCGATCTCGCTCATCGCGGTCGCGGTCGGCGGGCTCATCGGGGCCGAGCTTGGCGCCCGCCGGCTCGGCAGACCAGCGCTGCGACGGGCCCTGGCGGTGGTCCTCGTCGTCGCCGGGCTGAAGCTGATCTTCCTCGGCTGAGTCGTCGCCCCCGTGACGGCGCGGCTACGGACACTGGATGAACCCCTGCGCCCAGAGGCAGCCCCCGCAGGCCGGGGCCGGGCTGCCGAAGCAGTCCTCGAGGTTGTCGTCGGCCATGTCGCAGCTGTTGCAGATGGTGCAGGGGGCGAAGTCGAAGGCCAGGAGCCGTTCGCGCAGCCCGACATAAGCGGGGTCGTTCCATGCCTCCGCCAGGCTCCGTTCGTTGACGTTCCCCACGGAGAAGGCGTGGCTCGTTCGGGGCCGGAAGTCGAGATAGCTGCGATGGGTGTGCAGGAGCGGCAGGCAGGGGCTGATCGCCCCGTCCCAGCGAACCGACACGCTACCCTTCTCGACGAAGGGACACGAGTTGGCCCGCCCGCCCCCCGCCTGGCCCGGGAGCGAACGTCCGGTGTGGCCCGCCTGGACCCGGGCCAGCCGCTCGATGGTCAGCTCGTCGAGGTCCATCCGGGCAAGCGACACTTCCGGAGCCCACAAGGAGGGCTCGACATCCTCCGCGTCGATGGACCGCGCGTAGAGCACCTGGTCCCGCATCTCCGGGGTGTGCGGCAGGACGTTGCTGACCGAGAAGCGGTCGGCGCCCAGCTTCTGCCCCAGGCGGATGACCTCCGGCAGGTCGGCGATGTTCCGCTTCATGGCCACGAAGGCGATGCCGAGCCGGGGCAGGCCGGAGCCGTGGGCGATGCGCAGCTCCCGCAGCCGGGCGAGGTCCTGCGTCACCTGCGGCAGGGCGTCCCCCAGTCGGACGTCGGCGTAGCTCTCGGGCGTTGCCCCATCGATGGAAACCCACAGGCGGTCGAGCCCGATCCGGACGAGCTCGTGCCTGGTGGGCTCGTCCAGCAGGGTTCCGTTCGTGATGAGCTCCACCGCGCACCCGACCGACTTCGCCTCCGCGAGCATGGCCAGGAGATCGGGGTGCGCGAAGGGTTCGCCGAACCCGCCGAAGAACAGGGTCGGGAGCAGCGAGAGGTGCCGCACGCCGTCGATGATCCGGGCGAAGGTCTCCGCCGACATCATCCCCGGCGGCTCGTCCCACACGTTCCGGATGCAGGTGCGGCAGAGAAGGTTGCAGAGCGTGGTCGGCTCCACGTAGACCCGGGCCAGGCTGGCGGTGGTCCGGCCGAAGGCGATCGCATCACCGCGCTCCTCGACGCGAACGGCCGCCCCATCGACGAACCCGAAGCGCTCGATCAGCTCGGGCGGCAGGACGAGATGTCCCTGTTCGTCGAGCCGAACGCGGATCGTATGGGTCTTCATCGGGGCGGGACCTGCTTCGTGCTGCTGGAGCTCGGCCGGATGGCTGCGGGAAGAGCGCCCGCGGAGGCAGCGCGAGAGGGTCGGCTGGGCCAGGTCGTTGCAGGTGTCGCGGGCGACGGTATCAATTCCAGACCGTTCACGGGGACCGCTCGACGGCGACCACGTCAGTCATCACAGCCGATCCTGTCACATTGCACTGCAGGACGACACAGGGCCGATCGGCACGGTCGGGCATGCCGAAAGCGGTGCAGTGGCCGCCGCCCGCCGTGGCCGGGTGCCGCCCGGGCCGGGTCGTTCCCCTACCCGACCTCGACCGTGGCCACGACCCCGAGGTGATCCGACGGGTAGAGCGTCGCGTCGTGGGCCGACGGTCGGTCCGCCCAGAGCCGGGCATCGACCGCCCGGGCCCGGCCGCGGAGCCAGACGTAGTCGAGGCACGACGGATCGCCGTCGGTATCCATCGCCGGGGCCTGCAGGCCGGACGGCCAGGTGACCGCTGGCTCGTCGCCATTCACCTCCGCGAACGCGGAGCGGAAGCCGGCGCGGACCATGCGGCTGTACGCCGGCTCCCCGGGGTCGGCGTTGAAGTCGCCCATCACGACCTGGGCGGTTGTCGGCGGCGCGGCGT
>CAZVPS010000009.1:6225-24535 GCA_964629105.1 uncultured Anaerolineaceae bacterium | reverse complement strand
TCTACGGCGACGGCCGCAGCGAGCTCCTCATCGGCCGGTTCCTGCGCGAGCGCGCCGGCGAGCGCTTCGTCGTCCCCACCAAGATGGGCCGGAGCGTGCCGCAGGTGGCCGCGAACTACACGCCGGAGGCGTTCCGGCGCTGGGTGGACGGCAGCCGCGAGCGGCTCGGCGTCGACCGCCTCGACCTGGTCCAGCTCCACTGCCCGCCGATCGAGGTCTACTACCGTCCGGACCTGTTCGCCGCCCTCGACGAGCTCGTGGCCGACGGGTCCATCGCCGCGTACGGCGTCAGCGTGGAGCGCGTCGAGGAGGCGCTCAAGGCCATCGAGTACCCGGGCGTCGCGAGCGTCCAGATCATCTACAACCTGGTTCGCCAGCGCCCGGCCGAACGCTTCCTGGCCGAGGCCGCTCGCCGGGACGTCGGCGTTCTCGCCCGGGTGCCCCTCGCGTCGGGCCTCCTGACCGGCAAGCTCACCCGCGACACCGCGTTCGAGCCCGGCGACCACCGCGCGTTCAACCGCCACGGGGAGTCCTTCGACGTGGGCGAGACGTTCGCCGGGCTCGACTACGAGACGGGGCTCGAGCTCGTCGACGAGCTGCGCGCGCTCGTGCCGCCCGGCGCCACGCTCGCCCAGATGGCGCTGCGGTGGATCCTCATGGCCGACGCGGTGACGGCCGCCATCCCCGGCGCGAAGACGCCAGACCAGGCCCGGGCGAACGCGGCCGCGGCGGACCTGGCGCCGCTGCCGCCGGCGACGATGGAGCGGATCCGCGAGCTCTACGAGGAGCGCGCGAAGCCGCTCGTCCACCAGCGGTGGTAGGGCGCCGGACTTCCGACCGGACGCAAGACCGGACGCCCGGATCGGTCGCGATGGCGATGGGGCGGCGATGACGGCGATCGACCCGAAGGCCGTCCTCGGTGACCTGTCCGGCGGCCGCGTGCTCGACGTCGCGACCGGTTCCGGCGGGTTCGTGCGGTTCCTGCTGGACGGCCTCCGGGACCACGAGGAGATCGTCGGGATCGACCTGAACCCGGAGCGCGGCGAGGCGTTCGCAGCGGCGTTCGGGGACCGCCCCGACGTCCGGTTCGAGCAGATGGACGCCCATCGCCTCGCCTTCGCGGACGGCTCCTTCGACACCGTCTGCGTCTCGAACTCGCTGCACCATGTCGTGGACCCGGCGCCGGTGCTCGCGGAGATGCTGCGGGTGCTCCGGCCCGGCGGCCACCTCGTGGTCAACGAGATGTATCACGACGGCCAGTCCGAGACGCAGGCCACGCACGTCCTGCTCCACCACTGGTGGGCGGCCGTCAGCACCCTCCGCGGCGAGGTCCACCGGGAGACGTACCGCCGCGACGAGATCGTGAAGATCGTCGAGGCTCTCGGGCTCGCCGACCTGCGCTTGGCCGACCTGGCGGACCCGGACGAGGACCCCCACGAACCGGAGACCACGGCCGAGCTGGAGGCGGCGATCGACCGCTACGTCGCCCTCGCCGACGGCCATCCCGAGCTCCGGCAGCGCGGTGAGCTCCGCGTGCGCCTCCGCGCGGAAGGCGTCCGCAACGCCACCCAGCTCGTCGCGATCGGTCGCGCCTGACTACTCGCGCGCCGGGCGGACCTACAACTCGCGCGCGGCGCCCAGGGCCGTGGCGATGGCACGGACGTCCCCAAAGAACGCGGTTCCGCGAAGCCGCTCCGGGTCCCCCAGGCAGGCTTCGTACCCCTCGTCGTAGCCGATCGCCCCCAGGAGGCGCGGATCGCCGCCCGCTGCCAGGGCCCCCACGCCACCGGTGTCGCCGTCGCGTCGGAGGTTCTCCACGAGGCCGAGGACGGGCAGCTCCAGCCGCTGCAGCAGGTCGAGCGTCTTGCGCGTCGTCGCGAGCGTCAGCTCGGAGGGGGTGGTCACTACCACGTACTCGGCGCGGGGGAGGTAGCGCGCGGCATCAAGGAGCGTGTCGCCGAAGCCCGGCGGCATGTCGACCACCAGGACGTCGAGTTCGCCCCAGATCGTGACCGCCAGCAGCTCCAGGATGGCGTTGCTGATGTCCTCGCCGCGAAGGAGGGCGGGACGCTCGCCGACGATGCTCGCGATGGACATGAACGCGAGACCGGCCACGACGTCGGGGACGAGTCCACCGTCCTCGCTGAACCCCGGCCGCGGGACGCCCAGGATCACGTGGTCGGAGGGTCCCCACAGGTCCAGGTCCAGCAGCCCGACCCGGCCCCCTTCCCCGCGGAGGCTCAACGCGAGCCCCACCGCGACGGAGCTCTTGCCGACGCCGCCCTTGCCGCCCGTGACGGCCACGACGCGTCGAACGCCCTGGAGGCGTCGCGCCACCACGGCTGGCCGAGGATCCATCCCGCTACCCGTGGATCGCGACCAGGGAGACTCCCCGCCCGCCGACGATCGCGAAGTCGGGGCTGGAGCAGGCGGGGCAGGTGACGTAGAGGTGGACGACCTCCGGCAGGAGGTGGATGCTCTCCCGATCGTCCTCCGGCAGCTCGGCGAGGCTCTCCCGCAGCGTCCACGCGTGCCCGCACGGGCGGCAGGCACACCGCGCGAGATCGGTCTCGAACGCGAACCGGGCGTTTGCCAGCTCCTGCGCGTCCCGCTTGACGATGCTCAGCCCCTGCTCGAATGCGAGCCGGTCGACGTCCTGGAGTTCGCCGAGCGCGATCACGACCTCGCTGACGGTCGCGATTCCCCGCTCGCGGGCGACCTCCGCCGCCTTCGCGACCACCGCCTCGGCCAGGGCCCACTCGTGCATCCGATCCTCAGCTCACTGTCGTCCGCGTGGCACTCCAGGGCATGGTACCCGGCCACGGAGAGGCGGCCCTCTCGCGACTGTCCGCACGCTGTCCGCGGCCCCGGGGTCTTGTGCGCGGGCGCCCCGGCGCGCACCATGCGCGGCGAACGGGGAGGGTGGGCGATGGAAGACGCGATCGTCTTCGGGGCGGGACCCGCGGGCCTGGCAGCCAGCTGGCACCTTGGGCGTCGCGGCGTGAGGCACGTCGTGCTGGAGCGCGGTCGGATCGGCGAGACCTGGCGGACCCAGCGCTGGGACTCGTTCACCCTGAACACACCCACCTGGATGAGCCGCCTGCCGGGAGGTGGCGCGGACCCCGGCCCTTCCGACGGCTTCGTTCCGAGGGACGCGTGGATCGCCCACCTGGACGACTACGCCCGGCGGTCGGGGCTTCTCGTGCGCACCGGGGCCGAGGTGACGAGCCTGGAGGTGCGTCCGGACGGCTCGTTCAAGGTTCACCTCGGCGGCCCGAACCGCGAGACCCTCGTGGCGCGCTGCGTCGTGGCTGCGTCCGGGGCCCAGCTCGAGCCGCGCATCCCGGCGCTGGCCGCAGGCCTGCCGGCCGGGGTCTTCCAGCTGCACACCGCCGCGCACCGCAACGCCGGCCTGCTCCCCGCTGGGGCCGTCCTCGTCGTAGGCTCGGCGCAGTCCGGTGGCCAGGTCGCGGAGGACCTGCTCGACGCGGGCCGCACGGTCTACCTGTCGACGAGCCGCGTCGCCCGGCTCCGCCGGCGCACGCGCGGCCGGGACACGCTCGAGTGGCTAGTGCCCGCCGGGTTCTTCGACCAGCCGGCCGCGGCGCTCGCCGACCCCGCCCTGCGGTTCGCGCCGCAGCCGATCACGTCGGGCGTCGGGCGCTTCGGCCACACCCTCAGCCTCCAGTGGCTGCAGGAGCGCGGCGCCCGGTTGATGGGTCGCCTGCGCGGGGTCGAGGGCGGCGGCCTGCTGTTCGACGACGACCTCGGCGCCACCATCCGGTTCGCCGACGAGCAGTCCGCCGCGGCCAACCGCCAGATCGCCGACTCGCTCGCCGCGCGCGGCCTGGACGCGACCCTCCCGCCGCTCGAGGACGATCCGGCGGACCGCCCGCATCCGGCCCCCGAGTCCGTCCACGGCCCGACGACGCTCGACCTGGAGCGTGCCGGCGTCGGCACGGTGATCTGGGCGACGGGTGTCACCGGCCGGTTCGACTGGCTCCCGCGGGGCCTGCTCGACGAGCGCGGCGACCCGCGCCACGAGGACGGCAGCGCGCCGGTACCCGGGCTGTACGTCCTCGGCGTTCCCTGGCTGCGCAGCCGCGGCTCGGGGATCGTCTACGGCATGGACCGCGACGCGGCTGCGATCACGGACCTCGTCACGGCCCACCTGGCGGGCTGACGCGCCAGGCCCGCGGAGGCACCCCGCGGCAGTGCGCCGCTACAGGTCGGCGACGCTGATGATGCCGCGCCGGATGGCGAACTTGAGGAGCTCGACCCGGTCGTGGAAGCCGAGCTTCTCCATGACGGTGGCCCGGTAGTTGTGGACCGTCTGCTCCGAGAGGTGGACCGTGCCCGCCGCTCACGCGGTCGGTCGTGAGCGCCACGGCTGCGAGGAGCATGGAGGCGCTGCCGAACCAGAGCGCCGGCAGGTCCAGCATCGAGGCGACCGGGACCGTCCAGCGCCGGTCGGTCCGGGCGCCCCAGGCGACGAGCCCAACCGCGACGGGCAGGCGCAGCCACAGCGGCAGCGGGACCGCTGCCCACAGGCCGACTGACTTCGCCGCGCTTGCGCCGAGCACGCCCAGCCAGTCGGCCCAGGCCCCGGGTGCCGCGGCCCAGGGCACGGCCACGATCGCGGCGGTGGCGCCCACGGCGACCCCGAGGCTCCGCCACTCGCGACGCACCGCGAACCAGATCAGGCCCACGCCGGGCGTCACCTTCGTCAGGAGGACGGACGCCCACAGGCCCGGCCAGCGGAACCCCGCGACGATAGCGGCGGCCAGCAGCAGGTGGATGTTGCCGCCCAGGAGCTCGAGCGCGGCCAGGGGGATGGCCACGGCCCACAGGCGAGGGCCGACGAGGTAGCGGATCGCGAGGAGGAGGAGCCCGGTCCAGACCGCCAGGAATGCCTTCCACGGCAGGGCCTTCAGCACGGCAAGCCCCTGGAGGAACGCCGGCGAGTAGACGTAGGCGACCGCATGTGTCCAGTCCGAGCGCGGGTAAGGGTCGGCCAGATCGGGGAGCCAGTAGCAGAAGGCCTCCTGACCGGTCGGCCATGCCGCATAGGACGGCACGCGGAACGTGAACACGATGACCAGGGTGACGGCGGCCGCGACAAGCCCTCCACCCTCCCGGCTGAGGAGCGCGCGCGCCCGGCGAAGAACGACCCGCGTGATGGCACCCATCCCGGCTGTTGTCCCGAACGGCGCTGCCGCCGATCGGCCGCCTGTCGAGCCGGTCACGACCGTGCCGGAACAAATGGGCGGCCTGTAGGTCCAAGGGCACCGAATCCGCCACCCTCCTCGATTGGTGACCGACGGCCCGGCCCGGCGCGGCAGGAATTGCCCTTGGCGGCGACACCGGGCAGCCCGAACCTGCGGCCGAGACCACTCGCTCGGAGAGGTGCGATGGCCCACGCCACGTCGCGGGGCGCCTATCGGCAGCTGACCGACCGCCTGAACCGCTTCCCGCAGGGCGCCCCGCCGTCCGAGCTCCTCGACCGCGATCCCTTGACTGACGTGCCAGTCAACAATACGATGCAGACTGAACAACCAGTCAGTAGAGGTCGAGTCAATGGCCCCTCGGTCCCGGGACGGCGAAGGCTCGCGGGCGGCGGCCCGGGCGCGCATCCTCGCGGCATCCCGCGCCCTCTTCGCCGAGCGCGGCTTCGTCGCCTGCCGGGTTGCCGATGTCGCGCGGCAGGCGGGGATGAGCCCGGGGAACGTCTACTGGCACTTCGATTCGAAGGAGGCGATCCTCCTGGCCATCCTCGCCGAGGGGTTCGCGAACCTGGAGGCGATGACCGCCGGCGTCGCGGACGAGTACGGCCCCGCTCGCCGCAAGCTGGACCTCCTCGTGGAGCGGACGGTGGCCCTGTACGAGGACAACGCGGAGTTCACGGTCATCCT
Source organism: uncultured Anaerolineaceae bacterium (assembly GCA_964629105.1). GTDB lineage: Bacteria > Chloroflexota > Limnocylindria > Limnocylindrales > CSP1-4 > CTSoil-043. The sequence goes on along the minus strand of CAZVPS010000009.1, from coordinate 18,623 downwards.
CGGGGGGCTGAAGGGCGAGGGCGGCCGGAAGCTCGTCGGCTCCCTCGGCTTGGACCTGCCGGAGATCGAGCGCCGCTCTCGCGCGAACCTCCGGCGGGTCTTCGCGGAGGCGCGCTCGGAGGGGGCGGTCGAGGCCGCGGATCCCGATCTCCTGGTCGCGTTCTACCTGGCCTTCTTCGACGGCCTGCTCATCACCCAAGGCGACCTGTGGCCCGCGCTGCCGCCGGACGCGCTCCGCAACGCGGCCCTGCGCCTGGTGGGGTTTCGGCCCGCCGGCTGAAGGGAGGCCCGAGAGCCCCGCGCGCGCGAAGGGATCACGCGGTCGTTGCCGCGCTCGACGCCACAGGGGCTCCCCTTGTCTCAGCCTGCGCCTCGCCATGGGGACTCCGAGGCCGGCCGCTGGGCGACGAGCCCGAGCGGGCTCGGTTTGCACCCCGTCGGAGACCTGCCAGCTCTCTCGAGCCGGACGGGTTACGTCGTTTCAGGCCTTCGCCTGGTTGCCGTCGCGGCCGCGGCCGAGCTCGCCGCGCACGGCGGCCGCACCATGGACGGCGGACCAGGCGGTGACGGCGTCGGCGAGCGCCACCGATCCGGGACGGACCGCGAGCCGGTCGTTGGCACCGCGGATCCCCGCCCCGAGCTCCGAGAGATGGCCGCGATAGGCGGGCTTGTCCCCGTTCGACCGGTCGGCCGGCGGATAGACGTCGAAGTAGCCGTCGCTGCTCACGACGATGTTCGCGTCAGGCGGAGAGAAGGGCGTCCGAGCCATGGTGCAGATTCCGATCCGTCGCGCGCTTCGGACTGGCGGAATGGAAGCCCGGCGCATGGCAACTGGTCCCCCCACCATCGGGCCCCGGCGCGATTCCGTCAAACGCCCACAGCTGCTCGGCGTCGAGAGAGGCCGGCCCGGCGGCGGTCAGGTGGACGCGGGGCGGGTCGCGGCTCGCATGCGGCGTGGCGCGCCCATGGCCTCCTCCGCGGCTCCGTGGATCGATCGCCAACACATGCTCGCGACAGGCCCACATCACGCTACAGTTGCGCACGATGCACTTGCTCGACACGTCGGCGACGGCCCTTGAACGTCAGCGCGAGACGTTTCGACGAATGACGCCCGAGCAGCGATTGGCCGTGGCGGCAGAGATGAGCGACGAGATCCGGGCCGTCGCCGAATCCGGGATCCGACAGCGTCACCCGGACTACTCCGACGACGAGATTCGGGCAGCACTGGTCGTGATCCTCCTCGGCCGCGAGGAAGCCATTCGCGGACGTGCCCGGCGCATCTCCGCAGCCAGGTGAACCTCGCAGCGCTCCTCGCTGCCACGATCGCCCAGCTGGAGCGGGCCGGCGTGCCCTACATGATCACCGGGTCCATCGCGAGCTCGTATCACGGCGAACCGCGGGCCACGCGCGACCTCGACATCGTCATCGATCCAGATCCAGGGGGGATCAACCGGCTCGTCGGGCAGCTCGAGGCGGCCGGACTGTACGTCGATACGGACGCGGCCCTCCGCGCTCTCGAGGACCGGACGCAGTTCAATGCGATCGATGCGACGACGGGCTGGAAGGTCGACTTCCTGGTCCGTAAGGACCGGCCCTTCTCCCGGGAGGAGTTCGGCCGGCGGGCCCGTGCGAACCTTCTCGGCACGCCCGCCTGGATCGCCAGCCCCGAGGACACCATCATCGCCAAGCTCGAATGGGCCGTGCCCAGCGGCTCGGATCGGCAGATCGGCGATGTTGCGGCGATGCTCGATATCGGAGGGGAGTCCCTCGACCTCGCCTACATCGATCGCTGGGTCGCTGATCTCGGAGTACATGCGGCCTGGAGCCGAGCACGGGCGCTTCGGTCGGCCGACTGATCGAGCCCGACCGCGGCTCCGGATCAAACCCCGAGGACCTTCGCGAGGCCAGTCCACGCACGAATCGCTGGCGCGCCCGGAGGGCGTCGGGCGCGCGTGGACAAGAACGCGTGTCAGGGTCCGTTCGATCGGCCTTGAGACGAGGGCATTGCAGGAGCCAGCCGGAGGCCCGCCGGCGGTGACCAACGGCTCTTGCTGTTCCAGCATGGCGGACCGAGCGTGGTGAGCGCCGGGATCGGGCACAGTTCCATCCGGCGGGGGGCCGGAAGATGATCCACCTGGAGCCGCGAACGGCCGACCGATCGGGTCGGGGGCGACGGTGCCCCGCCCTGGCTCTCGGCCTTCTCCTTGTCGTCGCCGTCGCGCTGGCCATCGCGGGTTGCAGTGCCGACGCGGGGCGTGCGTCCCGCTCCATCGCGCCGGCGGATGTCCCGAGTCTCTTCCCGACCGCCGCGGAGGTCGGCGACGCCCTGGGGCTCGAGGTCGAGGCCATGGGGGTCCAGGCCGACATGAGCCAGGCGTGGGAGCACATCGACATCGCGCCCGGCGCCCTCGTGGCCAAGCACGTGCAGGTGTATGGGTGGCCCCCCGGCGGATCCGACGGGACTCCCGACGACGCCACCGCCGGCGTGCTCATCGACATCGACCTCTTCCGGAGCCCAGTCGACGGAGCAGCCTACGGCGAGAAGGTTGCTGCGACCGTCTCGGGCACGGCGTTCTCGACCGGCCTGTCGGCGGATCGGGTCACCACGGGATCCTGGACGTCGGACCAGGGGTTCGGAGGATCGACCATCGCCGTCCAGGCCGGGTCGATCGTCGTCCTGGTCACCGCGTTCAGGACCGGGGCAACCGAGCTCGAGGGGGCCGTGGAGGAGATCGCCGCTCTCATCCTGGCGAGGATCGGCGGCTGACGACCCGTTCCGGCCCCCGTGGAGGAGGTGCGACGGCATGACTCCGGCCGCCGATCGTGCGGGGCGGGTGCTGGCGATCATCGGAGTCCTGGCGATCTGGGTGCCCTTCGCCGCCCTGACCGGCTTCCTGGCCCTCTGGCCCATGTCGGAGCCCGGGATCGGCGAGGCGGATTGGCCCATCTTCCTGCTCGGTCTCGGCGTAGTCCTTGGGTTGCCAATGGCGACGTGGGCTGCGCTCCGTCGCGGGGCTGTCGCCTCCCGGCTGATCCTCGTCGTCATCGGCGTCGGGGTTCCCGTTGCTCTGGCGTCGCTTCTCCCCGCGGGCAGCTCCGGACCCGTGGTCTGGCTCACCTGCGCGATCGTCGCCGGCGGCGCGCTGCTGGCGTTGGGCGGCCTGCTGCTGATCAGGACGCCCGCGACTCGGTGACCCGATCCTGGTCATCCCGAGCGACGGCGCCGAGCCGGCCGCAGGCGGCCCAATCGAGCTCTGGGCTCGTATTGCGCGGAATATCGCCCTTCTGATCGACCCGCCTCGAACCACGCGTCGCAACGTTGATCCCATGTCGCTTCTGCAAGCCATGCCGCTCGACCTCGTCAAGCCTCTCCCCTCGCCCCGGTCGCCGCCGAGACCCGCCCGCCAGCCGTCCACACCCGCCCGCCAGCTGGCTTGACGGGTGGCAGACGATGGACCAAGCGGTGACTGGACCGTCGCACGAGGAGGACGCGACATGAACGGATACCTCATCTCGACCGGTGACCGACCGGGCCTCGCTGCCCGGCTCTTCGAGGCCGCCGCAGCACGCGGTGTCAACGTCTTCCCGGCCTGCGGCCTCGCGGACGGGACGACCGGGATGATCGTGGTGGGCTCCGACGACGAGGCCGGCCTGCAGGCCGCCATCGCCGACGCTCGCCTCTCCGCGACCGTCATCGAGATGGTCGTCACCGAGCTCGAGAACCGGGCTGGAACCGGCGCGGCTCTCTTCCGCAGGCTCGCGGACGCCGGCGTGGACCTGCGCGTCGCGGTCCCCATCGGGATGAGCGGCGACCGCGTCCAGATCGCCCTGGGCGCCAGCGATTCGGCGCTGCTCAAGCAGGCCATCGGGGGCTGAGCGCGGCGCCAGATACCTCCGCGCGCCCGGAGGGACTCGAACCCCCGCCAGGCAGATCCCGGAACGCGCCAGGCTGGTACGCGGTGCCCTACTCGATCGAGTCGGGCCCGAGCCAGAGCGTGATGCCGAGCTCGGGCGTGGCGCCCACGAGCAGTGGCCGGCCGCCGAGCTCGGCGACGTTCACGAGGCCATACTTCAGCGTCGACATCCCCGGCTCCGACACGGACAACAGCTGGTCCGGGAGCAACTCCCATGTCCGGCCGTCGGCCGACTGCCAGACGCCGCCGCGGATCGCGAGGGCGAACGATCCATCGGGCTGTGGTTTCGAGGGATCGAGCCCCCAGTGGGAGCCCACCGCGATGAACCCGGACCAGCCGGTGTGGACGTTCCACATCGCCGTGCCCTGGAGTGCTCCCTGGCCTCCGACGGGGGTGGCCCCGGGGAACGGCCACCAGGCCAGGGCCGGTGTGTCGGGCGCCGGAGCCCACGCCCGCCCGTCCGTGGAGGTCCAGGCCATCGGCGCGAACCCGGTCGACGTGACGCGGTACCCGACCGCGACGATCGTGCCGTCGCGCACGGCGAGGCCCTGGGGCTCCGCGTTGCCGAACGAATGAATGTCGGGCGCGGCCGTCCATTCGAGCCCGTCGCTCGAGAACCAGAAGGCCGCGTGGGTCATCTCCCCTGTCCTGGCGTTGTCGGCCACGGCCAGCACGTACCCGTCCGCGGTCGCCAGGATGTCCCGGGCGCCGCTCCCGCCCGGCGGAGCCGTGGCCCGCGCCCAGTCCCGCCCGTCCGCGGAGCGCCACACGCCCGGATGCTGCCCGGCGTCGCCCCATTCGGTGCCCGCCGCGACGAGGCCGACCGGGCCCGCGGTCACCCGCGAAAGCTCGGTCGACGCGAAGCCGGGCGCCGGCTGCAGGTCGGAGTCATCGGGGATGCGCTGCCACTCCAGGCCGTCGACGGAGGTCCACGCCGTCGCCCGCATCGACACGGACCCGACCGCGACGAGCTGCCCGGCGAGCGCCACGAGCCCGGTGGCACCGCCGTCGCCCGCGTCCGGCAGGGGCGTCGCCTGCCAGGTTCGCCCGTCCGGGGACGCCCAGCTGCTGTCGCCGCCGATTCCGACGTACCCGTCGCCCCACGCGACGATCTCCAGCGGGCCTTCGTCGCTGGCGGGGCTCGGGTCGATCCGCTCCCATCGGACGGGCTCCCCGGTCGAGCTGGTCGTCCCGCCGCAGCCGGCCACGAGCACCGCGGTGACCAGGACCGCGGTCAGCGCCGTGTGCGCTCGAGGACGGCACGCCATGGACCTCACGACCCATTGATGACTGTGGGCGGGTAGGCCGTGACGCCTGAGCCGTCACAGGGGAAGGGATGCATCCGACCCACCCCCGGCGCCGGCCTGACCCGCGCCGGGCCTCCGGACGCCGTAGCCGGCCGGCAGCCGGTCCCGAATGATCTCCACGACGGCCTCCGGGTTCGTGCCCGGCGGACCGGTCACGATGACCGGCACGTCCACCGCACCGGCGACGCGCTCGGGGGGCGCGACTTCCACGGCGTTCGCCGGGGGAGCCGCCACGAGAGCGGCCCGGAGGCGCATGTCGGCACGGAGAGCGAGGGCGTGGTACACGACGATCAGCGCCGCGACGACGGCGATCCCGATCGGTGTGCTGAGGTCGGAGACAGGGCTCTCCGGGACGCGGGCCCCGAGCACGATGCCGAAGACCCGGTAGACGATGAGCGCGGCCGCCGAGATCGACGAGGTGAGCGCGCCGGCGATGACCAGGTAGAGGTAGGCCCGTCGCTCGGTCGAGGTCACCTCGAGGTCAGGCTCGGCCGATCGACGACGCACGGCGGCGGCCCACTGCCACAGCCAGAGCGGCGTTCCCACGATCGCGAACGCGGCGTACTGGCTGAGCTCGGACCCCCACACCTCCCGACCGGCGACGATCGTCCGCACGCCGCCCAGGACGATGTCGAGGAGCAGCCCCAGGACCCACGCCGAGCCGGCCCCGCCGACCGCGATCCCGACCGTCGCCACGACGAAGTTGCATCGACGCCGGGCGGCGGCCGCGACTGTCTCGTCGCCGGTCCGGGCGGCCTCGCCAAGGAGCCGGGATCGGCTGAACCACCATGCCAGCGTGAACGGGAGGTACGCGATCGAGGGCGCCATCACGTCCTGGACCAGCCTGGCCGGGTCGGGGCTCTCGGTGATGCCGAGAGCCCATCTCAGCAGCGCGGCAAGGCCGCCGCTCGCCGCGAGGAGGGTCGCCGCCGCACCGACCACGATTCCCAGGCCGAGATAGACCTGGCGGACGGCCGAGGTCCGCTCACTTGCCGCGCGCCAGTCGTCGCCGGCGAGGAGCCGGCTGGAGATGAGCCACAGGCCGCCCCAGGCGGCGGTCCCGACCGCCAGCTGCCCGACGCCGGAGGCGACCCGCGCGACCCACCACGCCTCGCCGCTCACGATGTCGCCCCGCCCGACGAGCGCGCGCAGGAGGACGTCGATGAGCTCGGCCGCGCCGAAGCAGAGCATCAGCCCGGCGATGAACGCCAGCGCGTAGCGGGCGAGCCGGGGCAGCCACGCCGCCGGTCCTCGGAGCTCGCCGGCCCGCTCGTCGCCGGCCCGGATCCAGGCGTGGTATCCCCACGCGGCACCCCCGACGATGGCCATGGCGGCCGGGTCCGAGAACGTCCCGCCGTACTCCTCCGGCGCACCGGCGACCTGGCGGATGAGGATTCGGATCGCGGCCGAGGCACCGAACAGCGCGATCGCCAGCGCGATGAAGTCGACGAGCGCGAGGTAGAGGGCGCGCAGCGGCGTGCTTCGCTCGGCCTCCGCGCCGGCGACCCCGTGTCGAATGCCGCGCTCCGCGAACCACCAGTGGCTGAGCCAGACCGGCGTCCCGACCGCGACCATCGAAAGGGCGAGGCTGAGCCGGTCCCGGACGTCGGCGCCGTCACTCCAGATGACCGAGCCGCCGAGCGCGCCGAACCGGTCCAGCACAAGGGCCAGCAGCTGAACCAGGCCGAACGAGGCGACCGCCAGGCCGATTCCGGCCATGAGGTACAGGTACAGGCGGCGGACGGTCTGCATCGCGGAGCCCCTCGTCTACTTCGAGGCCGGCCAGGCCGGCATCAGCTCCGGGCCGACGAGCGCCTCGTCGAGCCGCCAGCCGCCGGGTTCGCGGACCAGCCGAATCGTACGGTGCATGACCGTCCGGTTCGAGCCGAAGCCGCCGCCCCAGAACTGCTCGATCGTCAGGGCGACGGTCGCCCGGTCACCGGTCACCTCGGTCCGATCGATCCGGACGAGGCGACCGCTGCCATCCCCGTACGACCCGTAAGCGTACTGCTGCTCGTTGAACTGGGCCTTGCTGAACCTGCCCTGGGCCGCGCTTGAGAGGAGGGCGTACGCGCCGTCAAGGTCACGCTCGTCGAGCGCCCGCATGTAGCGCTGGATCGTCCCCTCCGGCGAGTCAGCCGGGTACTCGCGAACCGGGGGTGCGCCGGCGATGAGGACGATCGCCGTGGCCACGACGGCGAATCCGACGATCAGCAGGGCCACGATGGCCAGGGACCGGTTCCGCGACGATCCGATGAGCCGCGCGTCGATCGGCCGGTTCTCCGGCGCGGGCTCGGCGCCGGTCGGCGTGTTCGAACTGGTCATCGGCGATCCGAACCTCCCAGCCTCGAACCGTCATCATCGGCCCGTGCAGCGGAGCCGTCGAGTGCCGATCGGCCGTCTGGCCTGACCGCGTGGTATCGGCTTCGACCCGGCCGCCAACCCATGTGCCGCCAACCCATGTGCCCACAGCGAGGCGTTCGAGGCGTGCGGTGTCGAGACTTGGCGCGCCCAGAGGGCCTCCGGCGCACGGACGACGGACGACACCGGGCGGTCCTCAGGGGAGGCGCACCGGCCAGTCCGGGGGTAGCTCGATGAGAACTGCCTCGACATGGTCGGAACCCGACCGTCCCCAGTTCGTGGTGAAGAGAACCCGCGTCAGGTCCCGGTTCACGCTTGCCTGCGGCTCGGCCCAGTAGTCGTGCTCCTGGTCGGGATCGACCAGAGAGCGCGCGTGTGCAAGCCGGAGGACCCGGCCATCCACCTTAAGCTCGATCAGCAGGACCTGGTCGTCCATCCAGTTGTAGGAGCGCGGGTCGCCATCGTGAGTCGACACCGAGGCCCACCCGGGCCGTCCGAAGGCGCGCCCCGAGACGTGGAGGCCGATGTCTGCTGCTGGAGGGTGATGCTCGTGACTGAAGTCGATGAACCACAGCGGGGTGAGTCTGCCGGTCTCGAGGTCCAGCAGCGAGATGTAGTCGGAGGCGTTGTCCTGGAAGACCAGCACGTCGCGACGCTCGGCGTCGAGGGCCAGGTCGCCGTGGCCGGCGGCACGGTGCAAGCCCCTGCCGTTGCGCAGGTCGCGGTCGTAGACCATGAAGCCGCACGCGCCGTCGTCGGTGCCGAGCCGACTCGCCTCGCACGACTCGTCGAAGTAGGCCGTGAAGTACGTCCCGCTTGGGCTGATGCTCACCGAGTCGACGGACGCGGGCGCAGGCAGGTCGCGTTTCGCGACCACGCGGCCCTCGTGCAGGTCGAAGACCACGAACGCGACGGCACGCCAGTCCTGGTTCGCGTCCTGGACCTGCGCCATGAACCCCCAGTAGCGGCCATCGGCCGATGGACTTCCCTCGAACCGGCTCCAGACTGCGATCAGGGGCCGGCCCGGGAAGTCGGCCGCAAAGTCGTGGACGAGCGTCGTCGTGTCGGTCGAGACGTCCAGCGACAGCAGGCGAGTGTCGGCCGAGTAGTAGAGCAGGTCCGGATCGCGGGCATCCCATCGCGGGTCGAAGCCGTCGAACGCGATCTGGCGCAGGGGCAGCAGACTGGTGGCGTCGTACAGGTACCAGGTGGCCGCCGTTCCCCGGACCAGCAGGAGGCGCTCGTCGGCGTTGAACGCCTGTACTCGCGAGTACTCGTTCTTGAGGCCGCCCGAGGTGTCGCCTGGGGCGGGGTCCTTCTCGCGATCGGTCACCCGGATCAGGCACCTGCCGAAGACCGGATCGCGAAACGGCACCCTGGCGGTCGGCTCCGCGAGCGCCGGCATCTGTCGGATGACGCGATCGGTGACGAGCGGCGGCTCGGGCCCCGGGCATCGGACGCGCGTTGGTGTCCCGGTCGCCGGCGGGGCACCGGTCGGGACCGACGTCGTGCTTTCGGGCTCCGTCGATGGCCCTACCGGCGGGAGCGAGGCCTCGGGCGAGGCACAGGCCGCGAGCATGACGGCCAGCACGGCCGACATCCCGGCTCCGGGGAAGGCGTGCACCCGCCGGCTCGCCCGGGTTCGCCCCGTCAAGGAGAGCACCCCGCCGCCTGATCCTGGACCTCGTCTGTCGGCCCGAGCAGCGGCCGGTCGACGATCCGCTCGGAGGCGAGGCGGCGCTTGAAGACCTCCGACATCCCGGGGATCGCGTACACGCGCATGTCGGTGTCCCGGCCATCGTCGTTCTGCCACGTCTCGTTCCACCACGAGAAGCCGCGCACCTGCGGCCAGCGGCCACCTATGAGGTCGGCAAGGGCCGCGTCCGCCCAGCGGTCCGCGCCGCCCAGCGGGTTGCCGTCGGTCACGCCGAACTCGAAGACGAAGATCGGTTTCCCGCCGGCGAGCGCGACGAGACGCGGCATCACGTCATCCATGCTGTCCCGGAACAGCGGCCATTCGTCGTCGGTGGGGATCTGCGCGCCGTACACCGACACGCCCAGCCAGTCCACGACATCGGCGCCGGGGTAGTAGTTCTCGAGCCGGTTCCAGCTCTCGTCCGGGACGTCGGCGTCGTTCACGTGGAAGACCCAGGTCACGTTGGAGGCGCCCTGCGAGCGGACCAGCTCGACGACGTGCCGGTAGGCCGCGCGGAACGCGCGAGGGCCATCGTCCGCCCTGCCGTACCAGACGCCGTTCCAGGGGAACCACTCCCCGTTCACCTCGGTCCCGAACTCGGCGATGATCGGCGTCTCGAACGCCCGCGCAGCCTCGGCCCACCGTTCCAGCCCATCGTCGAACTCCCCGGCCGTGATCGCCTCGAGCGTGAAGCGGGGCTCGGCGTGACCCTGTACGTCGTCACTTCGCGGCATGAGACGGACGAACGGGACCGATCCGCGGTCACGAATCCAGGTCGCAGACGCGATCGGGAACTCAAGACCGCGATACCAGTTTTGCGAGAAGTAGATCCAGGCGACGCGTCTGCCAACCGCGTCCTCGTACCGGTCGACCTGGTCAGGCAGGACGTCATCCTCCTCACCACTGGAACCGCCGGGGAACATGCCGTGGTACAGGCAGCCGGCGGCCGGCAGCTGGAGCGCCTCGACGCCGGCCGACGGCGCAGGTGTCGACGTGGACGGAGATGGAGATGGACGTGCTGCCGTGCTCGTCGGGACGACGGTCGGGCCCGGGGTCGAGGCGGGGGAGGTTCCGGGGGCCTGGCTGCACCCGGCGAGCGCTGCCGCCAGAAGGACCGCGATAAGGTCACGTGGCCGGCCCGTCACGGCCGTTCCTCCGCGCGACGTGGGCGCGACCCGGAGAACGGGCCCGGGTCGACACCGAGGATGTGGGTTAGCGTGTTCCGGACTATATGCCCCGGAGGACATGTGGTGCACCCGAAGGACACGTGGCGGTTTCGGCCCCGATGGTCGCCGCCGTCGCGAGCGCTCGCCCGCGAAACGTGTCCTGAGGTCCTGGCGCGCCCGGAGGGCCTCGGGCGCTCGCAGACAAGAGCGCTTGGGTCGCGTCAGCCCGGCGACTCGAGCCCCGCCCCGCTGTCGCGTATGCCGAAGACCTGCTCCAGCAGCGTCGCGCTAGTCCAGGCGACCCATTCGGCGTGTGTCCAGGCGCAGTCTCCCACGAGGGCCCGATAGGCCGCGGGGCCCACGTAGAGCAGCAACAGGTGCGTCGCGCGCTCGGGGGTGAGCTCCGGGCGCAATCCGGACTTCGCGCGCAGGAAATCGATGATCTCGCGGTAGGAGTCGACGCGCAGCTCCTCGCTGTGGCCCCGGACCCTGGCCGTATCGGGGTCGCTCTCGGCTGCCGTGCGCACGACGATGTCGAGCGGCGTGACGCGCCGCAGGATCTCCCCCGCACCTTCAACGAACCATCGGAGCGCCCTGGCCACGTCCGGTTCCGCGACCGCCCTCGCGTACCACGGCTGCATCTGCGGGGGCCCAGGATCGCCCTCGCCGTGGACGGCGAGCTCGTAGGTGCTGCTTAGCACTTCGCTCTTCGTGTGGAACGTGAAGTACACCGTCTGCACCGCGACACCGGCAGCGTCGGCGATGTCCGCCATGGTCGTGCCGGTGTAGCCGCGCTCGCAGAAGAGCGCGTAGGCCGCCTTGGTGACGCGCAGCCGGGTCGCCCGGGCGCGCTCGCGCCGCGACGGCGGGACGGAATCCGATCGCTTGACAGGGGACATGACGCCACCCATATTACCCGAGTCCGTCACTAGTGATAACCACTAGTGACATAGTCCAATGAGGAGATCCGCCATGGCAGTGGTTCAGGTCAGCAACGCGCCCTCTCGCGCGGCCTACGAGGCCATTGAGCAACTCGTCTATCTCACCGGCAACCGCCCGCCGGGCCTGTTCATCCACACGGCCGCCGAGACGGCGGAAGGCACCGTCCTGATCGTCGACGTCTGGGAGTCCGACGTGGCCATGGACGCCTTCGAGCGGGAGCGCCTGTTCCCGGCCCTCCAGGCGGGGGGCATGGCGGACTCCATGCAGCAGACGCCCCCGGCCCGCCACCAGACCTTCCATCTCGTCCGGGACTGATCGCGCGCGGCCCGATCACGCTTCACCAGTCGTCCCCCAGGAGGCACGTGATGTCCACGTACGTTTCCCGTCATCGGGTGAATCGCCGGATCGATGACGTCTTCGACGTCATCGGGACCCACTGCTACGAGAACCACCCGAGGTGGGAACGGGAGGTCGTCGAGGTCAGGCCGCTGACCGATGGCCCGATCGGCCTGGGCAGCCGAGCCATCATGGTCCGCGAGGAGTTCGGCGGACGCCGGGAGATCGCGTACGAGGTGACCGACTTCGCGCCGCCCCGGAGGATCGCCTTCCAGCACCTGGGCGGCCAGATGCTGTTCGAGCATGCCTTCGAGCTGCAGGACGCCGGTCCGTCGGCGACCGACCTGGCCGTGCACGTCCGGATGGAGCCGCGCGGTGCGTTCAGGCTCATGTCGCCCTTGGTGGCCTTCAACCTGCCGAGGACGAGCGAGCGGATCACCCGCAGCTTGGTGGACCTCATCGAGGCCGAGCCTCTCCGCTCCGCTGTCGTCTGATGGCTGACGGCCTCGCGGTCGCCGCCGCGCTCCTGGTGGCCGGCCCGGCCGTCGGCGCGATCGGCGTCGCCAGCCCGTCCCTCTTCCGCGCCTGGACGGCACCCCGGGACGAGCACCTGGCCATCGTGGGCGCCCACCGCCGCGCCTGGACGCTGGCCAACGCGGGGTTCACCCTTGCGACC
>CAZVPS010000009.1:1592-6125 GCA_964629105.1 uncultured Anaerolineaceae bacterium | reverse complement strand
GGGCGCCCACCGCCGCGCCTGGACGCTGGCCAACGCGGGGTTCACCCTTGCGACCGTCACCACGGCCGCGGGGCTCGCCGTCCTGGCCGGGGCCATTGGACGCGGATGAAGGTCCGCGGGCCGTCCTGGCCGCAGTGGCAGTCGTTTACGCGATCGCGGGGGTGCTCTGGTGTGCCGTGCTGGCGATCCGGAACAGGACCACCCCGGCCCTCGCCGACATGGTGGCCGCCGGCACTCCGACCGAGCCTGCCGAGACGCTGCTCGGCAGCGCAACCGGCGGGCTCTTCGCGACGTTCACCCTGGCGACCGGCGCGGCGCTCGTCGTCCTCGGGCTCACCCTCGCGCTGGGCGGCGGCGTTGCGGCCCCCGTGGCCTGGCTCGCGACGCTGATCGCGGGGCTCGCCGTCGGGCGATTCCTTGCCTTCGGCGACGTGATCCCGGCGGTCCTCTACTTCCCGACCCTGTGCGTCGGGCTCGCGCTCCTGCTCGGCTGGTCATGAGCCCCGGACACGAGTCGCGTGACCCCCCGGCGGCCACTGCCCCGGTGCTCGCGGCGGACGATGGCGATCGAGATCCGCTCCAGGCGCGTCGCGCAGCACGGTGAACCTGGGGGCCTGATGTCGGCACCCGGCGGCGCACCGCTCGGCCGGCCGGTCCTCGTCTCGCGCGTCGAGCTCGTGACTTTCCCGGTCAGCATCGCGCTGATGTCGCCAGGCCGAACATCGGCTCGGCGTGCCCTTGGAAGATCGGCGGGCTCAAGGCATCCTGGCGCGCCCGGAGGGGGTCGGGCGCGCGCGGACAACCGCGGTCAGCGAGAAGCGCGGACCGCCGCCCATGCGCGTCGTGCACTCGGAGCAGAACAGGCGCTGGGCCCCATCTCGTCGAAGAGCATGTTCGGCGGCCATGGCGTCTTCCGCGAGGGGGTGATGTTCGCCATCGTGGACTCGGAGGGCCGGTGCTTCCTCAAGGTCGACCCCAGAACGGCCGATCGCTACGACGAGGCAGGCGCCGCGCGGCACGGCCGGATGCCGTACCGGGAGATCCCCGAGGCGGTGCGAGACGACCTCGGGCGCCTCGTCGAGTGGGCCCGCGCCGCGCTCGAGGCGTGAGTCTTCGGCTGAGGTACCGCCGGCCCGGGAAGCCGACCGGGTCGGCTGGGCCCGTCTCGGCCGCCGTGCAGTCCGTGTCGTACAGTGCCTCCCGGAGATGCCAGCTGCGCCTCATCCGTGTCTGGAGGGCCAACGATGGAAGAACAGGCGGTTCGCGAGCGCGCCGAGGCCGTTTGTGCCGCGCTCGTCGGCGGGGATGTCGAGCGGGCGACCCAGGACTTCAGCGAGGAGCTTCGACGGAACCTGGGAGAGGTGCTGGCGCTGCTGCCGCTGCCGTCGAACGAGGCGACCGTCGACTCGATCGATCGCGGTGGCCGCTCCGGCTACACCGTCCTCCTTCGGCTCGTCGGCGAGACCGAGGAGGTCCTCATCCAGACGCGCTGGAAGGAGCGCGACGGTCGGCCGACGATGGTCGAGGCGAGCCACCTGAGCAGGGCGGAGACGCCCGATCGCGGCCCGGATCTGGGTGTGGTTCCTCGCTGATCCTCGGAATCGAGCGCGATGTGCCGCCCGACGGGTGGCCCTCGCCGCCAGCCCGCCGGCTGTGAGCCGTGGCATCCTTCCCGCCAGGCCCACGGGCAAGCTGCACGTGGCGCTCCGGGAGCTCCAGCCATGGACGAGCGGATGACAGCGATCCTGGGTCGGATGTTCGGGCCCGATGACGGGACGCCGGGCCTGCCGATCCTCGACCCCTCACTGTGGCTTGTGGTCGATGTCGACCCGCTCGCGCGCGTGACGGCTGCGTTCCTCGTGGCTGCCGCAGGCGCGGCCCATCCGGACTACGACCGGGCGGTGGCCGTGCTGACCGCGCCGGCGGCGGGACCGGCCGCCCACCTCGCCGCCTTCTACCGGGCCGGTCTTGACCGGATGGCGGCCGAGCTGAACCGCGTCACCGCCGTGCACCCGGAGGTCGCCGCGCGGTTGGGCGCCGCGGCCGCCGACCTCAACGCCTCGACGAGCGCCGACGAGACCAGGGACGCCATCTGGGGGGCGTTCTTCCCGCAGGCCGTGGGGATCCGGGGCGACGTGGAGGGTCGCGTCCGCGACCTGCGTTCAGCTCGGACGGTCACCGTGACCCGACCGGCCCCAGATCCCATGACGAACCCTGCGCGCGACGTCTTGTTCACCTCCAACGTCCTGCTCACGATCCCCGCCGCGACCACGGACGTCGGGGCTCTCGCGTACCCGCAACCGCTGCGGGACGCGATCGTGGCCGCCGCCGGGGAGCCGCAGCGTTACTGGTTCGACCACCCGATCCAGCTTGGCGTGGAGCCGGCCGGCAACGAGCTGTTACACGGGCTGCGTGGGCTGGACGCGGCCGTGGACGCCGAGCCGGAGGCCGGGCGCGTCACCTGCCTGCTGTCCGTGAGCGTGACGCACGACGGTCTGGGTCCGGTCGCCCGCCCATACGTGGAAACGGAGCTCGCGCGTGCCGGCGGCCTGCGCCACCTGGACATCGTCGCGGTGACGGAGGGCGACGCCCGGCGGCTGGTGGACGAGGTGATCGTCCCGGCTCTGGCACTCAGTCTGGGCGAACCCGCCGCGACGGCCGCGGCTCCCGGATTGCTCGCCGTCGTGGGGGTGGACGGCGAGTACGGCCGCCACTACAGCTTCCTGAAGGCCATCGCCGCGCTCTGGCACGTCGCCATCGACCCGGGCGTGCGCGCGACGTTCAAGATCGACCTGGACCAGGTCTTCCCCCAGGGGGTGCTGGTGGAGGAGACCGGCCGGACCGCGTTCGGCCACCTCGCCACCCCGTTGTGGGGCGCGACCGCCCGCGACGCCGAAGGCCGCGACATCGAGCTGGGCATGCTGGCCGGCGCGCTGGTCAACGAGAGCGAGATCCGATGCGGCCTGTTCACCCCGGACGTGGACCTCCCGAAGCGACCACCCACCCTCGACGAACACGTTGTCTACAGCGCGCTCCCGCAGGCCATCTCCACCCGCGCGGAGATGATGGAGCGCTACGACGGACCGGCTGTCGACGGTGTGGGCCATGCCCTCGAGCGGATCCACGTGACGGGCGGCACGAACGGCATTCGGGTGGACGCACTTCGTCGCCATCGTCCGTTCAGCCCCACCTTCGTCGGTCGCGCGGAAGACCAGGCGTACATCCTGTCCGCCCTGGGCCAGCCGGGACCACGGCTGGCCTACGCTCACGCGGCCGGTCTGATCATGCGCCATGACAAGCAGGCCTTCACCGGCGAGGCTATGGCGGCCGCCCACGTCGGCAAGCTCATCGGCGACGACGTCCGGATCCTCGTGTTCTCCGCCTACGCCGATGCGGCAGCCGGAGACGGCCTGGACGGCGCCCTGGACCGCGCCGCTCTCCGTCGACTCCTGGATCCGTTCACCGGCGGCTTCGTGTCCGCCATCCCCCAGACTGTCGTGCTGCTGCGCCTGGCCCTGCGGACGATCCGCATGTTCGCCGCCGGCGAGGTGGAGCACGCGCACGAGTACGCCTCCGCCGCCGCCCGCCGCGTCGACGAGGCGCTCGAGGTGTTCGGGAATGCTGCAGCGGTCGCCGGCCGCGTCCAGGCGGAACGGACAGCCTGGGGTCACTACTACGACGCGCTTGACACCCTGGAGGCCGGGATCGGCGCGGAGGACGAGCGCGCCCTGGAACTGCGCGCGCGAGCAGTCGGGGTCATCGATGCGTGTCGGATCAGGGGAATGAACCCTGAGGCCGGCTCGCCTCCAGTGCAGACGTCGAAACGCGCATGAGACCGACCGTCATCTGAAGAGGCAGGTGCGGGCCTGCCGATGGACGGATTTCGCGGCTGCGTCTGACGAGGCTATTCTGGCCCGGAGGCCTCGTGCGCGCGCGAGCAACCGCGGCCACGGCAGCGAGCCGCGGGCCCACCTTGCGCCCGGGGCGCCCCGGATGCACGCTGTGGCGGATGGCTCGACCGGACGACGGCGGTGCACCCGACCTCGACGCGATCCGCGCGATCGTTGCCGCCGCCCGCCGCGAGGGCCGGACGACGCTGCTCGAGCCGGAGGGCCTTGCCGTCCTGGCGGCCGCCGGGATCGCGGTCCCGCGCTGGCGCTTCGTCCGGGACGTCGGGGCGCTGGGCAGCGCCGAGCCCGGGGACGCAGGGCTCACGGGCGCCGTGCTCGACGACCTCCCTGGCGAGCGGGTCGTGGTGAAGGTCGTCTCGAGCCGCATCGCCCACAAGACCGAGGTCGGCGGCATCGCGATCGTGCCCCGCGATCGGGCGGCCGTGGCGGGGGCGATCGCGGCGATGGACGCCCGCCTGGGCGACGCGGCCGAGGGCTACACGATCGCCGAGCATGTCGAGCACGACTCCGCCCTGGGCGGCGAGCTGCTCCTTTCGCTGCGCTGGACGGACGACTTCGGGGCGGTCGTGAGCGTCGGTGCCGGCGGGATCCAGGCGGAGACCCTCGCCGCGGACCTCCGGCC
>CAZVPS010000009.1:0-1492 GCA_964629105.1 uncultured Anaerolineaceae bacterium | reverse complement strand
GGGGTCTCGGGCACCTCGAACCCCGGCCGGGTCATCCTCGGCAACCTCATCCGCGAGGGCTTCGCCCGCGACCGGATCGTGGTCGTCAAGCCGGGCGTCGACGACATCGACGGCGTCCGCTGCGTGCTCGATCTTGCCGCCCTGCCGGGCAAGGTGGACCTGTTCGTCGTCGCCCTCTCGGCCGCGCAGGCTCCCGCGTTCGTCGCCGAGGTCATCGAGCGAGATCTCGCCGAGAGCCTGATCCTCATCCCCGCCGGCCTCGAGGAGAAGCGTGGCGGCGGCGAGCTGGCCGCCCGGATGCGGGACGCCCTCGCGGTTGCGCGGTCGAGCGAGAACGGCGGGCCGCTCATCAACGGCGGGAACTGCCTGGGGATCCGCTCCCGGCCTGGCCGATATGACACCCTGTTCATCCCGCGCTGGAAGCTCCCGGCGGGCGGGCGGCCGGCCCCGATCGCCCTGATCACGGGGAGCGGCGCCTTCGCCGTCACGCGCCTCTCGCGCCTCGGGCGCCTGGACCCCCGGTACGTCGTCACGGTCGGCAACCAGATGGACCTGACCGTCGGCGACTACCTCACCCACCTCGGCGACGATCCAGCGATCCGGGTATTCGGCATCTACGTGGAGGGCTTCGCCCGGCTCGACGGGCTCCGCTTCCTGGAGGCGGCAGCCCGGATCACCGGGGAGAATCGCACTGTCGTCCTGTACCGGGCGGGGCGCACGTCGGCCGGGGCCCGCGCCTCGGCGAGCCATACGGCGGCCATCGCCGGCGACGCGACCGTCACCCGCGAGCTCGCTCGCCTGGCGGGCGTCGTGGTCGCCGAGACCCCCGGAGCCTTCGACGACCTCCTTCGGACGTTCGCCCTCCTCGACGGGCGGGTGGCCCGGGGACGGCGGCTCGGTGCGATCACCAACGCCGGCTCCGAGTGCGTAACGATTGCCGACCACCTGGGGTCGCTCGAGCTGCCGGCTTTTGGCCCGGACACCGAGGGCCGGCTGGCCGCGATCCTCGGGCCGGCCGGCATCGGCTCGGTGGTCGACGTCCACAACCCCCTCGACCTCACGCCGATCGCCGATGCGGCGGTCTACGAGGCGGTCGCGCGGACGGTGCTCGGCGCGGACGAGGTGGACGTCGGCCTCGTCGGGATCGTGCCCGTCACCGACACCCTCGACGCGCTGCCGGCGGGGCCCGGCCACACGGAGGATCTCGCCCGCCCCGATGCTATCGCGGCGCGGATGGCCCGCCTGTGGCGCGAGACGACGAAGCCGTGGGTGGCCGTCGTGGACGCCGGGCCGCTCTACGACCCGTTCGCGAACCTCCTCGACGACGCCGGCATCCCGACGTTCGGGACCGCCGACGCCGCGACGCGGGCGCTGGCCGCCTTCTGCGACGCGACGATCGGACGGCGCGGCTGACGGGGGAGACCGCGGGTCGTGGGGTCGACGCGCCCCCGGTCTTCGCGACGGCGACGGTCGGTGTGGCGCGCCCGGAGGG
>CAZVPS010000008.1:0-24977 GCA_964629105.1 uncultured Anaerolineaceae bacterium | reverse complement strand
CCCTCTTCCCGAAGCGCGTCGACGGGGCGCAGGTCCGCAGCGTGGCCGACGCGCTCGTGCTGGCGGAGGCCGGGATGCCGGCCGGGGCCACGATCGCCGTCGCCGGCTGGCTCGCCACCCCGGCGCTGGCCGGCTCGTGCCTGGCCGAGGCGCGGGTCGTCGACGGGGCGCGCGACGCCGGCGCAGCGTTCTGCAGGCGGGGGGTGGTCCTCCGCGGATCGACCATCAACGGGCGGGCGCTCCACCTCCAGCTGCCCCCCGGCACGCCGGCGCTGCCGATCGACGACGCGGTGGGCGTTCGCCGGATAGCCGTCCCCGTCGTCGCCCTCGTGGAGTCCGGGTCACCACGCTCGGAGCCTGCTGGCCGACCGACGACGGCTGCGGCCGCGAGCTTGTCCTCGAGCGGCTCCTGTGGGTCGACGGCGCCGTGACCGACGTCGCGTCGCCGAGCTCGACGCCGAGGGGATCGCGCCGCCGCGCCTGTCGGCTGCTGAGGTGCGGACGCTCGCCGAGGCGGCGTCGCGGATCGCGGGCGCGTCGTCTCGGTCCCCCGCGTCCCGGCCGCCCAGCGCGGCGAGGTGGCCCCCCGGCGCCGACGACAACCCCATCGCCGGCGATCACGCCTGGATCGTTCGCGTCCGCAGCCCCATGATCGGCACCGGGACCGACCCGCAGACGCGCCTCGACCTCCTCTGGTGGCTCATGATCGACGATTCCACCGGCCGGATCTCGACGGGCTCCCGCGCCATCGCCGCCCTGCCCGGGCCGATTGCGGACCTCGTCACCGGCTGACGCCGCGCCCGTCGTCTGGAGCGCACAATCGCGCCAGGACCGAAACCGGCGGGTACGCTCCGGCGTCGAAGAGTCGGACGGCCCACCCGACAGGAGGTGCGCCCATGGCGCGCAGGCTGTCACGACCCGGGATGATCGTCGCGGCCGGCACGACCCTCGCCCTAGTCGCGATCCCGGTCCTCGCGCTGCTCGACGGCCCTGCCCCGGGCGCCTCCGACGAACCGACTGAGGCATTCGGCCGTCGCGTGATGACCGTCGCGGAGGCGCTCGAGGTCCGCGACCACCGCGATCCGCGCCCGTCCGGACCGGTCTCGATCGCCGTCGCGGGCTGGTACTCGGCGTCCTGGGCGGCGTCGTGCCCGGCCTCCGGACCGGTCGACCCGCTCGAGGCCCGCTGCCCGGCGATGTTCGGCTGGCTCATGGAGAGCCCGGAGGACCAACTCACCGTCACGGCCACCTCGGCGAGCGGTCGCCAGCCGATCGGTCCCGCCTTCAACCCGCGCTTCCTCCCCGGGGTCTCCGCGCCGGAGGTCCCGCCGGGGCCCGTCACGGGCGTCTTCCCCGACCCCGCCCCCGTCCGCGTCGTCCTCGTCGGCCACTGGAACGATTCGCGGGCGGCCTTCTGCACCGATGACGGCGCCGTCACGTGCGCGCGGGAGTTCGTCGTCGAGGGCACGGCCTGGGTGGACGCCGAAGCGATCGACCCCGTGGCCGGGGCCGTCCTCCTCGCGAGCGGCGGTCCGCCGCAGGGCGCGGCGCAGCTCGCGCTCGACTCGAACCCCGGCTGGACCGTGGCGTCCATGACGCTCGTCGACGCGGCCGACTGGCTGTCGATCGACCCGCGGGTCGCGGCCGTGCCGGGCCTGCGCCTGGCCGGCGCCGCCTGGTTCGTGCGGCTCGTGAGTCCGAAGGCCGACGAGCCGACCTCGACCGTGATGATCCTCGACGGAGAGCGCGAGGTGCGCGCCCTTCCGGGCTGGCCGGTACGGGTCGCGCCGGCGGAGCGTCTCCCGCCCACCACCACGACCGATGCCGCCGGGGTGACCCTGCGCTGCGTCGGCGTCGTCGCGGACGCATGCGGGAAGGCCGCCGCGCTCGCCCGGCGCACCGACCCGGACGCTTTCGACCGGGCGCGGGCCGTCATCGTCGTTCCCGCGAGCCCCGCCTGGACGGCCTGGCCGGACGCCGCGGGGGTCGTGCTCGTCGCCACCGTGCGCACCGGCTTCGACGGGTCGAGCGAGGTGCACGCGTACCTGGCCCGTGGCGTCGACGGCGCGGAGGCAATCCAGCCGCTTCCCCGCGACGGGTCGCTCCCGCCGCATCTCGACGCGGCGGTGGTGGCCACCGAAGCCGGCGAGTAGCGCCCCGACCCGCTCCCCGCGGTCTAGGCGTCGGCGTCCCGGTAGGCCAGCCGGCCGTCCGCGACCGTCAGCAGGACGCGCCCCGGAAGCTCCCGCCCCAGGAGCGGCGTGTTGGTGCCGCGCGACGCGAGCGCCGCGGCGGTGACCGTCCAGCCGACCCCCGCGTCGAAGACGACGAGGTCCGCCGCGGCGCCCTCCACGAGCCCGCGCCCGGCACCCCGCCGGCCGGCCCGGCCGCCGAGCACGCGCGCCGGACCGGTCGTGAGCGCCTCGATCGCGCGCCCCAGCTCCAGTCGCCCGGCGGCCACCGCCGCGAGCAGCACCCCCAGCGCCGTCTCCACGCCGCTTATGCCGTTCGCGGCCAGACCGAACTCGGCCTCCTTGTCGACCTGCGTGTGCGGCGCGTGGTCGGTGGCGACCGCGTCGGCCGTTCCGTCGACGAGCGCCGCGAGCACGGCCGCGGCATCCTCCGCGGCCCGCAGCGGCGGGTTGACCTTGCAGGCCGTGGCATAGGGATGGGCCACCAGGACGCCGTCGGCCCACGGGTCGCGGGTGACGCCGTCGACGTCCACCGCCTCCCACGCCCAGCGCCGCGCTCCGGCGACCCATTCGTCGGTCAGGCCGAGGTGGTGCGGGGTCACGTCGCAGGTCACGGGCAGCCCGGCGGCCTTCGCCCGGCGCACCGCGTCGAGCGCGCCCGCCGTGGAGAGGTGGGTCAGGTGGAGCCGGGCGCCCGGGGCGTCGGGCAGGACGGCCCGCAGCACCGCGATCGCCCGCTCGACCGCCGTCACCTCTGCGGCAGCGGGCCACCCCTTGAGCCCGAGCACGCTGGCGACGTAGCCCTCGTTGGCCTCGGCGCCCGCCGTGAGCGCGGGGTCCTCGGCGTGCTCGAAGAGCGGGATGCCCAGCATCCCCGCGTAGAGCAGCGCGTTGCGCAGGATGACGGGGCTCTTCACCGGCGAGCCGTCGTCGGAAAATCCGACCGCGCCGGCGTCGGCCAGCTCGCCGAGCGCGGCGAGCCGCTCCCCTCCCCGCCCGACCGTGACCGCGCCGTGGAGGAGCAGCTCCACCGGCGAGCCGGACACAACCGCGGCGCGCCGGACCCGGGCGAAGACCCCCGGCTCGTCGGCCGCCGGCGTGGTGTTCGCCATCGCGCAGACGCTCGTGAAGCCGCCGTGGGCGGCGGCAGCCAGCCCGGAGGCCACCGTCTCAGCGTCCTCGTTGCCCGGCTCGCGGAGGTGGGCGTGGAGGTCAATGAAGCCCGGGGCGACGATGACGCCGTCCGGCCCGATTCCCTTCGCCTCGGCGCCCGCGAGCCAGGTGACGGCCTCCAGGACGCCGTCGCGAACGACGATCTCGCCCGGGCCCTCGCGCCCGGCGACCGGGTCGACCAGCCAGGCCCGGCTGATCTCCAGCAGCTCGACGCGCTCGCCGATTCGCACCTGCGCCGCGTTCGCCGTCTCAGCCACCGATCCCGCCCTCCGGGTGCCAGCCGCCGTGGACGCCCGACAGCAGGTACAGCAGCGCCATCCGCACGGCGACGCCGTTGGCCACCTGTTCGGTGATGACGCTCCGGTCGAGCACCGCGACGTCCGCCGCGATCTCCACGCCCTCGTTCATCGGGCCCGGGTGCATGACAAGGGCATCCGGCTTCGCCGCGGCGAGCCGCTCCCGGGTCAGGCCGAAGCGGGCGGCGTATTCCCGCAGCGACGGCAGCAGCCCGGCGTCCATCCGCTCGCGCTGCAGCCGGAGGGCCATCACGACATCGGCGCCGTTCAGGGCCGCGTCCACGTCGGACGTGACCGTGAACCCCCGGTGGCCGTTCGGTCCCCGCCCGTTCGCCCAGCGCGCCGCCCAGGCGTCGAAGCCGCGCAGGATGGGCGTGGGGCCGCAGATCCAGAGGTCGGCGCCCATCGCGGTGAGGGTCCAGACGTTGCTCCGCGCGACGCGCGAATGGAGGACGTCGCCCAGGATGACGACCTTGCGGCCGCGCAGGTCGCCCAGGTGGGCACGCATCGTGTACAGGTCCAGGAGCGCCTGGCTCGGGTGGGCGTGCCAGCCGTCGCCGCCATTGAGGACGCTCCCCGAGAAGACCTCGGCGGCCAGGTACGGTGCGCCGGAGGTCCCGTGGCGCATGACGATCATGTGGGCGCCCAGCGCCTCGATCGTGCGGATCGTGTCGACCAGGGACTCGCCCTTCGAGACCGACGAGGCGCTCGCGGCGATGTTCACGACGTCGGCCGAGAGGTTCTTGGCCGCGACCTCGAAGGAGACGCGGGTCCGGGTGGAGGCCTCGTAGAAGATGACCGTCACGTTCCGCCCGCGCAGGGCCGGGACCTTCGTGATCGGCCGGGCGAGGATCTCCTTCATCGCGTCGGTCGTCTTCATCACGAGGCCGATCTCGGCAGCCGAGAGGACGTCGACGTCGAGGAGGTGCTTCTGCGTCCAGGCGACCTCGGGGATGGTCACCGCAGGCATGGCCGCGGCCGGCGTGGCCGCCGGCGGCCCGACCGGCGCGCTCATGCCGCTCCCTCCCGGCGCTCGATGTGGACTGCGTCCTCGCCATCGGTCTCCGTGAGGTGGACCTTCACCAGCTCGTCGCGCGACGTCGGGACGTTCTTGCCGACGTGGTCGGCGCGGATCGGCAGCTCGCGATGGCCGCGGTCGACGAGGACCGCCAGGCGGATCGCCCGCGGCCGCCCGAAGTCGACGAGGGCGTCCATCGCGGCGCGGATCGTGCGGCCGGTGTAGAGGACGTCGTCGACGAGGACGACCGTCCGGTCGTTGAGGTCGACCGGGATCGCCGTCCCCTTGACGACAGGCTGCTGGGCGACGAGCGAGAGGTCGTCGCGATAGAAGGTGATGTCGAGGGCGCCGACAGGGAGGGCGACGCCCTCGTGCTCCTCGATCGCCGCCGCGATGCGCCTGGCGAGGGGAACGCCGCGGCGCTGGATCCCGACCAGGACCAGGCCCTCGGTTCCCGCCTGGCGTTCGACGACCTCGTGGGAGACGCGGACGATCGCCCGGCGAATCTCGTCCGCGGTCATGATCTGGCGCGCGTCCATCAGGCGATCAGCCCGGCGCACCCGCCGCGACGTGGCACGTGGGTCCTCCTTCCCGGCCTCGCGGGACCGGTCGTTAAAGGGTCGCGCGCAGTCTACCGCGCGGCGCGCCCGGCGGCCGGGCCGACGGGAGTCCGCGGTCAGTGGACGACGACGATCGGCTCTTCCCCGGGATCGGGCATCCCGTAGAGCTGGCCCGCGTCATCGCCGCGCCAGGCGAAGACAGTGACGAGGCTCCCCTGCCCGTTGCGGCCAGGGGGCGTGGACCAGGCGAGGCGGTCGGCGCCCACCGAGAAGCCCGGCAGCGCGGCCGCGTCGGAGAGCAGGACGGCGCCAAGCGAGCCGTCGCTCTCGACCGCCACGAGCGCGAGGCGGCCGGTACCGGGCGCGGCCGGATCGGCAACCCACACGCCCAGGCGGCGGCCGGCAGGGTCGAAGCGGACTTCCCAATTCGCGACGTCCGGGCCGACCGCGCCGGCCGGGAGGGCCCGGTCGGGCGTCGTGACGGGCGTGGGGGTGGCGTCCGGCACGGGCGTAGCGTACGGCGCGGGCGTGGTAGCGGGCGCGGGCATCCCGTCCGGCGCGGGCGTTGCGTCCGGCGTGGCGGTCGCCTCCGGCGCGGGCGCGCGGCCGAGCACGGCCTGCCAGGCTCCGAGGACCAGCTCGCCCTTCGCGGGAAGCCAGGCCCGGTCGGCCTCGCTCCAGGCCAGCGATCCAGTCCAGAAGACGACGACGCGAGCGGTGGGATCGACGACCGGCCGCCAGATCCCATCGCGCACGATCTCCGTGACGACGGCGCCGTCGGGATCGATCAGGAACGAGCGGGCGACGACGGTCGTCGGATCGGCCTCGGCCGCCGGAACGGCATCCGGCACGGCATCCGGCACGGGGCTGACTCCGGGCGATGTCTCCGGTCCCGGCGTCCAGGCCACGTCGGGCGTGGGCGCGTCCGACGCGTCGGCGGCGGCGGTCTCCGCCACGCGGGCCGTGCTGCCGATGATCTGGTTGCCGACCCAGCCGGAGAAGACGGAACCGTGGTCGGTGGTGAGTGCCACGGCCTTCTGGTCCCCCACGCGCCAGGCGTAGATGTCGGGGCCGCTCGAGCCGTCCACCGGGCGAGCCGAGAAGGCCACCCATTGCCCGTCGGCGCTGTACGCGGGGGGGGTGCCGACCACGACAACCCCCTCGGCGATGGCAACCGCCGGGGCCGTGGACGGGGCGGGGGTGGCCGGCGGAAGTGTCGGCAGCGGCGTCTCGGGCGCCGACGTCGCGGGCTCGGTCGCCCCCGGATCCGGCGAGGTCGACGGCGCGACGGCGGTCGGGGACGGCGTCGACGCGCCCGGGTCGGGCGTGGGCTCGGCGGGCACCGGCGAGGTGGGAGGATCCGACGGCGCGGGAGAGCCGACCGGAGGAGAAGCCAGCTCCCCCGACGCCGACGGCGATTGAACAGGCTCGTTACTCGGCACCGGAGACGGCTCGGGCTCCGGCGTTGTGACGGGTGGCGCGAGACTGACGAAAACCGCGTAGACCGCGTCCTGTCCGACGACCACCGCCGGGCCCCCGTCGCGCGGCAGGAGCACGGACGACGGCTTGACCGACAGCGTCGCCAGGGTCCGGGCGCCGCCGTCCAGGGTGCCGCAGGCGGTGGCATCCATGCCGGCGCAGACCTGCCGCACCTCGGCGCTGGAGAGCACGTACGTCCCGTCCGGCGACCGGCGCACCCACGCGACCGACTGCGAGTCGACCACGATCGGCGTCGCGACGGGGAGCAGGCTTCCCGCGGCGGGCGTGCCGGCCGGGGGCGCGGTGGGCGAGATGGCGAGCGGGCCTACGAGGAGCGCAACGACCGCGACCGCGGCCAGGCCTGCGAACGCGAGGCTGGGCCGGCCGTCGAACGCCGGCCGCGAGGTCCAGCGATCGGCGCGTCCCCGGCCTCGACGACCTCGGCGCGCGCGGCGGACCTCGGCGTCGAGGGCGAGGGACACCCGGGCCCCGAGATCGCGCGGCGGGGGCGGAAGGTCGGTCCGGAGGCTCCGCAGGAGCGCCGCGTCCTCCGCGAACGCCGCCGCGGCGCCCCGGCACGGCGCGCAGCTTTCGACGTGCTCGCCGAGCCAGGCGGCGTCGGCCGTCTCGAGCGGCACGAGCAGGGCGTCCGACGCCAGGGCGTGGGCGCGTGTGTGCGGGTCGTTGATCCGGTCGGGATGGCGAGTCGCGCGCCGGAGACCGCTCATCGCCGCGCCTCCCGGGACCGGTCGGGGCGAGGCGCGCGCACGGCTGCGACCTCGCGCTCCGCGCTGGCGGCCTTCTCCTCGGCCAACGCCCGCCGGAGGCTCTCGCGTGCCCGCGTCAGGAGAGCGCGCGCGGCGACATGCGAGGTGCCCAGGGCGGCGGCGAGCTCCAGCCCGGTCATGTCGTGGACCTCGGCGAGGAGAAGGGCTGAACGCTGGCGCTCGGGGATGCGCCGGAGCGCTCGCTCAAGATCGCCGGAGAGCCGCGCGTCGAGAACGAGGCGCTCGGCCGAGGGCGCGGCGCCGCGCGACTCGCCGCTCCACGGGACGAAGCGGATGATCTTGCGCCGGCGGATCTCGTCGAGGGCGACGCGGTGGGCGATCTGGTAGAGCCAGGCCCGCGCCTTGGCCGGGTCGTCGAGGTCGCCGTACGCCCGGAAGGCGCGAATGAAGGCGTCCTGGGTCAGGTCAGCCGCCAGTTCCGGATCGCGGAGCATGCGGACCAGGTACGCGTAGATCTCGCCGCGGTGTTGGGCGAACAGCCCCTCGACGAAGGCGCGGGCCGCGACCGGGTCCGCGCGGAGCGCTGCGGCGCGACCGTCGGCGACCGCCGGCTCCGCGGACGCGTCGGGAGATGCCCGGATCTCGTCCGGCTCCGCCAGCGGGACGTCGCGACCCGGGATCACCGGGCGGGCCCCCCAGCGGAGCGAGAGATCAAGTTGCACGGCGCCTCCGGAGCGGCGACACGGCGCGGGCGGTTCCCGCGCTCCGGCCGAATGACGACGGGCACCGGTGGCGTGTGACGCCATCGCCGAGACGGAAACGGAGGACTGATCACGTCCGCCCTCCGGGACGCTCGGACCGCGGGTCCGGGCGGTCGTCGTCGGCACGCCGGCCAAGGCCGCGGACGAGCTGATCGGCCGCCTCCTCGGGGCTCACGGAGTTCACGGGGAGCCCCGTCCCCAGCTCCAGGCCCGCGATCTCGCGGAGGCGCGGGTGGATCTCCCAGTGCCAGTGGTAGGTGGCGTCGACCTGGCCGGTCACCGGCGCCGTGTGGAGCACGAGGTTGTACGGCGGACCCCCGAGGAGGTCGAGGCGGCCCAGGACCTGGCGAAGCCCCTCCGCGGTGGAGGCGAGGTCGGCGTCGGTGGCCCGCCCGAAGTCCGATTCGTGGTGGCGCGGGACGATCCAGACCTCGAACGGCGAGCGCGAGGCGAACGGAGCGAAGGCGATGGAGGCGGCGTCCTCCCAGACGAAGCGCGCGCCCCGCTCCCGCTCGAGACGGACCGCGCGGCAGTACGGGCACTCGCTCTCGCGGATGACGAAGCGGGCGGCGCCCCCGATCTCCTCGGCGACCTCGTGGGGAATCTGGGGGAGATCGTAGAGGTCCAGGCAAAGGTGGTTCGTGCGCGACCCAGCCTGGCGTCCCCAGTTCTGGAGCACCTGGATGTAGGCCGTCTGGCCGGTCCGTCCCGCCTCCGCGACGGCCGCGCGGGCAGCCGCCAGCAGCTCGGTGATCAGCTCGCTCCCCACCGAGTGGAGGGGCCGGTGCTCGCCCGGCGGGGCGACGATCGTGCGCCAGCTCCCGGAGGCACGGGCCTGGGAGAGGGCGATCTGGGCGACGCTCTTCTCCTGCTCCCGCGCCTCCGCCTCCGTGCCGACGGTGCGGAATGCGAAGTCCTTGAGGATCCGGGTGCGGACCCCTTCGCCCGGGGGGATCCGGCAGTTGAAGCAGTCGCCGTGGTCGTCGACGGGCTCGGCGCTCGTGATGAAGCGGGTGCGGTCGAAGTCGCGGTCGACGAGGATGGCCACCCACCAGCCGGTGATGGCGTCGCGGCGGAGCTCGAAGAGGCCCGCGGTCATCGGAGGACTCCCGCGACGGCGGCGGCGGCAAGCTCGGGGTCGCCCGGTGCCCGCACGTCGCGCGCCGCGGGGAGGTCGCGCGCCGCTGGGAGGTCGCCCTCCAGCTCCATGCCAAGGCGCCGGGCGAGGGCGGGCGCGAAGGCGGCGGCGGTCTCGGCGACGCTCTCGGTGGAGGGGGGCGCGTCCGCATCGGCGCCGGGAATGCCCGCGCGGGCCCGCTCACGCGCGATGGAGGTCGAGCGGAGGCCGGGCATCCCACAGGGATCGATCAGGTCGAAGTCGGCGAGGGTCGTCGTCACGTTGAGGGCGATCCCGTGAAAGCTCACCCCGCGGGCGACGCGGATCCCCAGGGCCCCGATCTTGCGCGGGAGCGGAGTATCGGCGCCGACCCAGCAGCCGGGATGGCCGGGGCGCGGGCCGGCGGCGACCCCGGCCGCCGCGCACGTGTCGGCCATGGCGCCCTCGAGTGCCTCCACGAAGCGGCGGATCCCGATGGGGCGGGCGGCGCCCGCCGTCGCGAGGGCCACGATCGGGTAGGCCACCAGCTGGCCGGGGCCGTGATAGGTGACCTCGCCTCCCCGCTCCACGCGGAGGACCTCGATCCCGCGCGCAGCAAGCAGCCCGGGCATCGCCAGCACGTGCGCGTCGCTCGCGTTGCGGCCCAGGGTGAGGACCGCATCGTGCTCCAGGAGGAGCAGCTGGTCCTCGTCGAGGGTGCCATCGGCGCGCGCGGCGGCCAGCGCCCGCTGCAGCGCCCACGCGTCGCGATACGCCATCCGGCCCAGCCAGCGGGCGCGCAGGCGCCGGGGCGGCGCCCAGTGCTCCTCCATCGTCACGCGCTCCACCCGCTCACGATACCAGCGCCCGCTGCACGGGCGATCACCGCGATCCGCGCGATGGTCGTGGACCTCCCGCCCGGCGCCCCGAACGACGGCCTGCGCTTTCAGGATTGCTTCAGGGCCGGGTGGCTGAATCCGCATCACGGATCGCGGCCCCCTCCCCGCGGCCCCCTCGCCGGACGACCGACCTCCTCCCGGTCACCCGGCCGCAAACGGACCCGTGTCGCCTTCCCTTTCTCGGGCGGCCCGGGTCCGTTTCGCGTTCCCTGCCCGTGTTTCGCGTTCCCTGCCCGTTCGGGTGTGGCAACGACGGGCCCGCCCTTGCACCCGCCTCACGGGCGATGATTCGTGCTTTCGCGCAGCCGCTGGCCCTCCCGCTCCCGGGAGCGGCCCGTCGTCGCCGCGCACGGGTCCGCCCCGCCGCACGGCCCCGGGATCACCCGGGCCGGCGCGTGCTCGTCGACCGGCTTGCCCAGCGGCATCGGGCCCGGCCACGCGGTCCTGGGCCGTCCCGAAGTCCGTCGCGAGGCGCCGAAGTCAGGAATCGTCGCCCCTGGGGCGGCCTCTCCATGCGGCGGCCGCGTTGACCGACCCACAACGGCCGGGCGTCGGCACGGGCACCCGGCGTCCGCGCGCGCCAGGAGCATGGCCGCAACGGCGCGCGCGACCCGCACGCGTGCAGCGGCCTCCTGCGCGACCGCGCGATCGTGCCTACCGGCAGGTGGCGCCCAATTCCGGGGCGGCTACAGTGATCTCTACACGGACGCCGACCGGCGTCCCCGCCGCCAGGTGGCACGCCGATGGCTCGTCAGGGTCGCGCGGTGCTCTGGGTCACGCTCCTCTGCATCGTCGCGATCGGCGCGCCTGCAGGCACCTCGGCCGCCGATCCCCAGCGCGGCACTCTCGGGGCGGGCCTCCACGCGGTCGCGAAGGGCAGGGCCCCCGACGGCTCGATCGTCACCCGCACCCGCGACGGCGGGCGCGAGATCGCCGTCTCCGTCGAGGTCGCTGTGGAGCCCGACGAGGCCATCCGCGGCCGGCTCCGCTCCGCCGGCCTCGATCTCCGTGGCGCGTGGCGCCGCACGATCGAGGGCTACGTCCGGTCGAGCCGTCTCGAGCGGCTCGCCGCGACACCGGGGGTGGTCGCCGTGCGTGCCATCCGGGCGCCCATCGCCGACGCCTTCGTCGGGCCCGGGCCGGCACTCCACGGGGCGACTCCCTGGCAGCAGGCGGGCTTCACGGGCAAG
This sequence comes from uncultured Anaerolineaceae bacterium, assembly GCA_964629105.1. Lineage (GTDB taxonomy): Bacteria > Chloroflexota > Limnocylindria > Limnocylindrales > CSP1-4 > CTSoil-043. Next base: position 13,585 of record CAZVPS010000008.1, on the reverse strand, counting down.
GGCGTGAAGGTGGGAATCCTCGACGGCAGCTTCGACGGGTTCGCAGCGCGCCTGGGCTCCGAGCTGCCCGCCTCGGTCCAGGCCATGTGCTTCCCGGACCTGGGGGTGTCGTCCCCCAACCTGGCGGACTGCGTGACGCCCGGCGTAACGCACGGCACCGCGGTCGCCGAGACCATCGTCGACATGGCACCCGGCGCGGAGCTTTTCGTCTCGAACGCCTACTCGCAGGCGGACACGGCCGCGGCCATCTCCTGGATGGCGGGCCAGGGGGTGCGGGTCATTAACTACTCCATGGCGTCCCCGGAGGGCATGGGCGACGGCACAAGTCCGTACCGGGACTCGACCTACGCGCTCCTGGATGGCGCCGTCGCCGGGGGAGCCCTCTTCGTCGCCTCGGCCGGCAACTGGGGGCTGACGACCTGGACCAGCCCCTCCAAGGACATGAATTCGAACGGCTGGGTCGAATTCGAGGGCGCAGACGAGCGCAACGAGGTTTCCTTGTCCGAGGGGCAAATCATCAGTGTGGCAGTCCGGTGGCCGAGTGCCACCTCCGACTACGACCTGTTCCTGTGGAAGGGCGACACCAAAGTCATGTCGTCCGAGGACGACCAGTCGAGCACCGGTGACCCGTTCGAGATCCTGGAGTACGAAGCCCCCGCCGATGGGACCTACGGCGTCTCCATCTGGCACGACGCCGGCCCCGACACCACACTGCTCAGGCTCCAGATGGACGGGGCGAAGTCGCTCGCCTACCACACCACCGCCGGATCGCTGGCGACCCCCGCCGACTCTCGCAATCCGGGGATGATGGCGGTGGGAGCCGTCGACTACCGCACCCCGACCGTCATCGAGCCGTACAGCTCCCAGGGACCCACTCTCGACGGGCGCATCAAGCCCGATCTCGTCGCCGCCGACTGCGCGCCGACGACGATCGACGCCGAGTTCTGCGGCACCAGCCAGTCGGCCCCCGTCGTCACGGGAGCCGCCGCCCTGCTCCTGGAGGACGACCCGTCGCTGACGCCGGCGACGCTGGCGGCGCTCCTCAGGCAGCGGGCCGTGCCGCTCGGGTCGCCGGTGCCGAACAACGCCTTCGGCCACGGCCGCCTCTCCCTGGGGCCGATCCCGACGCTGGTCCCCGCGGCCGCCGCGTTCATCTCGCCTCCGGCGTCGGGCACGGCCGCCGGGCCGCTGCTGGGCCAGCCGACCGTGGCCATCGTCGACGCTGACGGGCGCGTGACCGGGACAGGGCCCGGCGCCACGATGCCGGTGACCCTGGGCCTGGCCGCGAACCCGACCGGGGCGACGCTCACGTGCGAGGGCGGCACCACGCGGGCCGCGGTCCAGGGGGTCGCCGCCTTTGCCGGGTGCTCCGTCGACCTCGCCGGGACGGGCTACGCGATCCGGGCGGACGTGCCGGGTCTCGCGTCCGCGACCTCTGCGCCGTTCACGGTCGCCCCGCCGGGTGCCGCGCCCCAGGTCTCCCTGGCAGTGTCGCCGACGACGGTCACGTTCGGGAAGGCGATCGCAGGGACGATCGCCGTCGCGCTGCCGGACGGGGCCGGTCTCCCGGCCACGCTCGAATGGTCGCTCGACGCGAGGACCTGGACCGCCGCCGGCGCGGCCGTCCTCGACGCGACCGGGGCCGGCCGCGTCTCCGCCACGCCGCGTCGACACGGCCACTGGCGGGCTCGAACCGTGCGCGCCGACGGCACAGTGGACGTGAGCGCCCCGGTCCTCGTCCGCGTCAACGCCACCGCGACCCTGGTCTCCTCGGTCCCGTCCGGGCGCACCGTCGGACGGACGACCCGGATCACGCTGACGGAGACGATCCGGCCGGCCGGGGTCGACGTGGCGCGCGGCCGGGCACGCTTCGACTTCTTCCTGCAGGTCGGGACGAAATGGGTGCGCAAGCGGACGTTGTACGCCTACGCAAGCGCCTCGACAGGACGAGCCCGGATCGCGACGACGCTGCCGTCGGCCGGCAGGTGGTGGGTGCGCTCGCGCGCCGAACCCACGGCGACGAACGGCGCGTCGGCGTGGACGTCGGGGGTCCGCTACCTGGTTCGCTGACCACGGCGGCGGTCTGACCGCCGATCGCGTCAGCAGGTGACGTGCAGGATCGCGTTGGTCGTCTCGAGGTCGGCGTCGGACAGGAGCTCGCAGGCCTCCTCTGTCGGCAGGGCGATCAGCTCCACGCCGCGCCGGCGGGCTTCCGCGAGGACCTCGTCGTCGATCGGGAGGGCGCCTTCCGCGCCGGTCCCGACGATGAGCCGCCGGCAGCGCCACGGGATCGGCTCCAGGAGGCTCACGGGGGTGTGGCCGTAGCGGTCGCGGAGCGGCTGCGACGCCTTCTTGTGACGCTTGCCGACCCGCCCGCGCTCGACGACGACGTCCCGCTCGTAGCGCTCGCCGTCGATCTCGATCACCCCGAAGCCGATGAAGCGCGCCTCCACGGCATCTCCTCAGCCGACCACGACCGGGTCGATCGGGTACGGTGCCAGGATCTCGCCGCCCGACGACGTGACCCGGTAGACGTCCTCGTGGCGCACGCCGCCGAAGCCCGGGATGGCGAGGACCGTGTGCCCGATCGTCATCGTCATCCCCTCGCGCAGCGGCACGTTCCGGTGGGGCGGGATGATCGTAGAGGCCGGTGTCTCCTCGAAGCGGAGGCCCAGCCCGTGCCCGATGCCGTTGACCTGGTACGCGCCCAGGCCGTGGTGCGCGAGGATCCCGCCAACGACCGCGTCGAGGTCGGCGACCGTGGCCCCGGGCCGCATGGCCTCCCGGACGGCGGGGATCACCTCCGCGTACGTGTCGAGCAGGGTCCGCTGCTGACCGTCGGGCTCGCCGAGGACGAACGTCCGGGCCAGGTTCGCGCAGTAGCCCTCGATCTGCGGCGTCAGGTCGATCACGACGAGCTCCCCGCGCTCGAGCGGGCGCGGGCTCAGGCGGCCGTGGAGCATGCAGGTCTCGATCCCGAACGTGACGTAGATCGGCGTGCTTGTCCGCTCGACCCCCGCCCGCATCATCGCGTAGGTCGCCTCGGTCGCGATCTCGTGCGCGGTGACGCCCGGCCGCAGCAGCTCGCGCGCCCGGTCCATCCCGATCCCGGCGACCCGCTGAGCCTCGGCCATCAGGGCCAGCTCGCCGTCGTCCTTGACCATCCGCAGGGGATCCATCACCGGGTCCGACGAGACGACCTCGATCCCCGGGTTCACCTTGCGGAAGAGCTCGACGAGAAAGGCGGGGGTTTCGAACCACATCTGTATCCCGACCTTCGGCCGACCGGCCTTCGGGGCGCCGGGCGGGCCGGGGGCCCCCGGCCCGCCGACGATCTCGCGAAGCAGCCCGACGACCTCGTGGATCTGGCCGCCGACCGAGCCGAAGACCAGCACCTCGCCCTCGGCCAGGCTCGCGCGGATCTCGGGCTCCTCGCCCGCGAAGGCGATGATCGTGGGAGCGCCCTGGGCGGGGACGATCGCCCGCGGCTGCACACGGTCCGTGCCGAAGAGGTAGCGGTAGTCGTCGTGGTTCACGATCACGATCGCCGCCAGCCCCTCCTCGCGCATGCGCGCCTGGACGCGGCTGATTCGATCGTGCTGGATGTTCAGCTCCGCCCTCCTGCTCGCGACCGCTCCTCGTTGCGCGTCCGTCCGGTAGCGTATGTCCGTTGCGCGGATGACGCCGGGCGCCCGTTGGGCGCCCGGCGGCGGTTCAGTCAGAGGCCTCGCTCAACTACGCCGTCCTGAGGCTGGCGATGAACTCGTCGACCGGGATCGCCGGCAGGGTCATGATCCGGACCGTGCCGCGCGACGAGAGCAGCGCCGAGACCTTCGCGATCGCCAGGTCGTCGGGCGCCTCCACGATGCTCACGAAATCGTACGGCCCCAGGACCGCCCACTGGCTCACGACCGTCACGCCGAGCTCCAGGATCTCGTCATCGACCTCCTTGATCCGCACCGGGCGCTGGGTGATCGTCTTGGCGCCCTCGTCGGTGAGCGTGGACAGGAGAACAAACATGGCCATTGCGTCGCCATCCTTCGCTCGGGCGCCGAGCTAGGCGCTCCGGCGCCCCTTGGACAAGTCGGGTGCGCCAGTGGCTCGGCGCGATCCCGGCGGCCAGGTCAGCGGACCGCGCGTCAGCGCTCCCCGTGATCCGCGGATTGTCCGCCGGCGGGCGGGCCGGGGGCCAGTGCCGTTCGTCGGCAACGGCGTCGCGCCTCGTCCGTCGTGTCGCGCTCTACCATGACAGCCAGAGTCCGGATCACGAAGAGGAGAGGCGCCATGTCGATTGATCCAGGGATGGACCTGCCGCCCTACGTCCCCGCGGCGGATCGCTACGACCTCATGGCCTATCGCCGCTGCGGCGCCAGCGGCCTGCACCTGCCGGCGATCTCCCTCGGCCTGTGGCAGAACTTCGGCGACGACGCCCCCTTCTCGACCCAGCGCGCGATCGTCCGCCGGGCCTTCGACCTGGGCGTCACCCACTTCGACCTGGCCAACAACTACGGGCCGCCGTTCGGATCGGCCGAGGAGAACTTCGGGCGGATCTTCCGCAAGGACCTCCGGCCATACCGGGACGAGCTCATCGTCTCGACCAAGGCCGGGTACATCATGTGGCCCGGGCCGTACGGCGAGTGGGGCTCGCGCAAGTCGCTCCTGGCCAGCCTGGACCAGAGCCTCCTGCGGATGGGCCTCGATCACGTCGACATCTTCTACTCGCACCGCGCCGACCCGGACACCCCGCTCGCAGAGACAATGGGCGCGCTCGACACGGCGGTCCGCGGGGGCAAGGCGCTCTACGTCGGGGTGTCGTCCTACTCCGCCGCGCGGACCCGTGAGGCGATCGCGATCCTGCGCGGGATCGGCACGCCGCTGCTCATCCACCAGCCGTCGTACTCGATGCTCAACCGCTGGGTCGAGGCCGAGCTGCTGGGGGTCCTTGCCGAGACTGGGGTCGGCGCCATCGCCTTCTCGCCGCTGGCCCAGGGGCTCCTGACCAGCCGCTACCTCGAGGGCGTGCCCGGCGATTCTCGGGCGGCCCGCGAGGGATCGTTCTCGCCGCGGATGGTGAGCGAGGAGAACCTCGCGCGGGTGCGCGCGCTTGCTGCGATCGCGGCACGTCGGGGTCAGACCCTGGCCCAGATGGCGATCGCCTGGACCCTCCGGAACCCGGCCGTCACGTCCGCGCTCATCGGGGCCCGGACCGTCGCCCAGCTCGAGGAGAACCTCGGCGCGGCCGGCCGGCTCGACTTCGCGCCGGGGGAGCTGGCCGAGATCGACCAGCACGCGGTCGAGGGCGGGATCAACCTCTGGAGCCAGTCGGGCGAGGCGTGACGGTGGGCGCCGGGGTTGGCGCCCGGCGGCGAAACCCCCGACGGCCCCGACGCACCGGCCGGATGACGCGGCGGTAGTCTCTGCCCATGAGCGGGCCGAGCGCGGATTTCGTCGTTGTTGGGGGCGGGATCGTCGGCACGGCCGCTGCCGCGTTCCTCGCCGAGGCCGGCGCGCGGGTCGTCCTCGTCGAGCGCGAGGGACTCGCCTCGGGCGCATCGGGCGCCAACTCGGGCGTCGTCCAGCACCCCTTCGACCCGGTCCTCGCCGACCTCTACCGGGAGACCGTGGCGCTCTACCGGGAGCTCTCGTCCGCGGGTGCAGCGTTCCGCATCCCGGCCGAACCGGCGGGGATGCTGTTCGTCTCCACGCACGAAGCGGCCGTGCGGCGGCTTGCGGGCGCGATCGGCGACACCTTCGCGGAGCTCCGGCCTGATGTGATCGCGGGCGTCGACCTCCAGCGGCTCGAGCCGGCGCTTGCCGCGGACCTCTGGGCATGCCGGGTCGACATCGGCTATCCCGTCCTGCCGGCTGCCTCGACGTACGCGTACGCCACCCTGGCCGAGTCGCGCGGCGTGGAGGTGCGCCTGGGTCGCGAGGCGGCCCTCGCCGTCGACGGCGATCTCGTGACGGGCGTGCGCGTGGGCGGTCGCCTCCTGCCGGCCGCGGCCGTGCTCGTCGCCGCCGGCCCGGGGTCGGCGCCACTGATCGACCCGGCCGGCCGATGGACCCCGATCCGCCCACGATGGGGCGTGGTGGTGGAGGCCGACCTCGCCGTCACGCCACGCCACGTCCTCGAGGAGGCGGAGATCGACGCCGCCATCGGGACGCCGAGCGCGGACGACGAGGATCAAGGCGAAGCGGAGGCCGCCATCGACTTCAGCCTGGTGCCGCTGCCCGGCGGAAGCGCGGTCGGATCGACCTTCCTGGATCGTGAGCCGGACCCCGCCGCATGGATGGAGCCGATCCTCGTCCTGGCGGCGGGGTTCGTCCCGGGCGTGGTCGACGCCCCGATTCGAGGGGTTCGTGCCTGCGCCCGGCCGCAGAGCGTCGACGGCCGGCCGCTGATCGGGCAGGTCGGGTGGTTGCGGCACCTCTTCATCTGCGCGGGCCACGGGCCATGGGGGATCTCGACCGGCCCCGCGTCCGCCCGTCTCGCCGCCGACCTGCTCCTGGGGCGTGACCCCGCCATCCCGGCGGAGCTCGATCCGGCGCGGTTCGGCGTGCCCGGGGGATCCGCCTGCCGTCGCGGAGCGTGACCGGACCGTCGCCCGGATCCCCAGGCCAGGCGCCGAGCTCGTGCTCCGTCAGGCGGCGACCACCCGGTTTCGACCAGCCCGCTTGGCCGTGAAGAGCCCGCTGTCGGCCCGGCCGATCAGCGCCTCCTTCGTGGGATCGGCGAGATCGATGACGGCGCATCCGGCGCTGACGGTGGCGTGGAGCGGCCGGCCGTCGGCGCCGGACACCGGGCGCGCCTCCAGCTCCCGGCGGATCTCGTCGGCCAGCCGGACGGCTTCGGGGAGGCTGCAGTCTTCCAGGATCACGACGAACTCCTCGCCTCCGTAGCGCGCGACGAGGTCAGCCGAGCGCAGCCGCTCCCGCAGGATTCCGCCGAACAGGCGGAGCACGGCGTCGCCGGCGAGGTGCCCGTGGAGGCGGTTGAACTGGCCGAAATGATCGAGGTCGAACATGATCGCGGCCAGGTTCCCGGCCGGTGCGCGGCGCTTGAAGCGGGCGATGGCGAGGTCGAGCGCGGCGTCATAGTGGCGCCGGTTGTAGAGGCCGGTGAGCCCATCGTGGATGGCGAGCGCTGACACCTCTTCCACGAGGTACGCATTGGCGAGGGCGAGCGCAGCCTGGGACCCGAGCAGGACGATCACCTCGCGCTCGGCGTCGGTGAACGTCGCGTCGGGCCCCGCCCGGCCCACGGAGATCACACCCAGCACCGCATCCTCGTGGATGAGCGGCACGGCCATCCCCGAGATCGAGTCGAACTGCACGCGGTCGCGCAACGCCGCGGAGTACTGGGCGCGCGGGTGGTGGTCCGCCGAGACCACGGCGCGCTCGACGATGGCCCGTCCCGTATTCCCGTCGCCCGGCCGGATGATCTCACCGATCGCGTCCTCGGTGAGCCCGCGAACTGCGCGGACGCGGTACTGCCCATCACTTCGGTCCAGGGTGGTGATCACGACCGTATCCGACGGGACGACCGCGCCGACGGCGTCGACCATGGCCGCCGCCAGGCGCTGGGGCTCCAGGATCGCGTTCGCCACGCCCGCAAACTCCGTGAGCGCCGCGAAGAGGCGCATCCGATCGCGCAGCGCCTCCTGCTCCTGGTTGCGAAGCAGGGCAGTTGAGAGGCGGTCCGCGATGGCCCGCGCGAGGCGCAGGTCGCCTGGCGTCAGGCCGCCGGGTCGCTCCGACTCGATGTTGAGGACGCCGAGCGTCTCGTCGTCGCCGAGCAGCGGGACGGCGATCTCGGCTACCACCCCCTGGTCACCGGACACGTAGTCGGGGTCGCTCCGGACGTCGGGCACGAGAGCTCCACGGCCGGTGCGGTAGACCCGCCCCATGACGCCGGTGCCGGCGTCCAGGCGCTCGGGCAGGGCCCGGTACCCGCGCTGCGCTCCCAGTCGCAGGCCGCTGCCGTCGCGCACGTACAGCGACAGGAAGCGGTAGCCCATCCGTTCCTCCAGCTCGCCGAGGACAGCGTCGAGGGCGGGCGGGACGGGTCCCTGCTCTGCGAGGAGGCGCCCGACGGTCTCGATCCCGTGCAGGGCGTCGTCCCCCCGGCGGGCCTCGGTGATGTCGATCCCCGTGGCGATCACGTGCGTGACGGCACCCTGATCGTCGGTCAGGCAGGTGTTCTCCCACGCGATGAGCCGCAGGGCGCCGGCGCGCGTCACCCAATGGTTCTCGTGCGAGTTGGGGAAGGCCCCGGCCTGGAGGTCGGCCACCACTCCCCGCACCTCGTCGAACTCCGTGGGCGGGATCACGACGTCCCAGATCTTCCGTCCGACGACCTCCGCAGAGCTGTAGCCGGTCAGGCGCTCGCAGGCGCCGTTGAAGCGCACCACCCGTCCCTGCGCGTCGAGGACCAGCACGAGCGCCCCCGCGACGTCCAGGACCGCGTTGATGAACCGTTCCTGGTCGGCCAGGCGCCGCTGCGCCTCGACGGTCGCGCTGATGTCGCGGCTCACCGAGACGCTGCCGACGAGCCGGCCGCGTTCCATGATCGGCTGCACCGTCGACTCGAGCCAGATCTCGCGGCCGTCCCGGAGCCGAACGGTGCCCGTTCCGCGCCACGTGCGCCCGGCCTCCAACGTGGTGAGGAACTCGCCCTCGTCGCCGGGTCGCGCCATCTGGAAGGGCAGCAGCTCGCCGAACGAGCGGCCGACCGCCTCGCCGGCCGAGCAGCCGAAGAGGCGCTCGGCGGACGTGGTCCAGAGCGTGACGCGGTTGGCCACGTCGGTCGCGAACACGGCGTCGGAGATGTGGTCGAAGAGGAGGTGCTCGATCTCCGTGCCGCCTGCGGCGGCGATGACCGGCGGCTCCGCCTTGCGCCCGTTACCCATGCGTCTCTTACCCATGCGCGGCATGTCCGCCGGGTGCCGCATCGATCCGTCGCTCGATGGCGACGTGCCCTCGGACAACCACATGATGGCGCGCCGCCACGATCCTGCAACAGTCCTTCGGGACGCCGACGCCTGCCATGCGGGTGGCCCTGGGTGCGCGGCGGCCGAGAGGCTGGCGCCGGTCCCGGCGTGAGGCGGGCCCCATGAGGTCGATCGCCTCGAGGTCCCAGAGGTCCATCTCCACGATCCGCCACCTACCCGTCAGGTTCACTCGGTTTCCCCTCGGCTCCCAGGCAACGACACGCGGCTCGAGCTGTGTCTCCTACTCCGCGAACAGCCCGGCCTGGTCGCCCTGGGGGTGACGATGGCCCCGCGTCTTCTCCTTCCCCGGCCGTCGATCCCCGTCGCGGACAGATGCGTCGCGCTTGCGGGCGCGCCGGGGGGTCCAGTTGCGGACCTTCGCATCGGGGTCGGCAGCAGCCCGACGCCCGGCGCCTTCGAGATCGACCGCGGCCAGGAGGTCGAGGGCAAGGAGCCTGACCGAGCCGTGCGGCCAGCCAAGCCCGAGATCGATGGCCTGTCTGGCGACGTCGTGACTGAGCACCTCGACCGCATCGAGCATGCCCGAGATGACCGCACCTCCATCTCGTGTCCCGAGCTCGGCCGCACGATTGCGGATCGCGTCGAAGCTGTTCGGGTCGGCGCGGAGCACCCTGCGCGCCGACCATCGCCTCAGGGGCGGCGGGATGGAGCGCTCGGTGGGCACCGGGGTGGTGGGGTCCAGGTGCACGATCGGTCCGCTGACCGCTCCTCCGCCACCAGTCGCGTCGATGCTGACCCATTCGGTACCGATCCAGCTCACCGGATACTCGAAGCGGAAGCGATCGGACCACAGGAAGCGCGCGGCCAACTCGTCGAGATCGTCCTCGCTGAGAAGTGAGGTTTCGGCAACTCCGGCGATGAGCCGCGCGGTGCAGCGGTCCCAGCGACGATCGGTGCACAGCAGCAAGGCCGTGGTGAGCGCCCCTGGCGTCCCGTCGTCGTGGTGGCGGCGGAACAGCCGCACGGCCAGCCAATGATCGGTGGTGGATCGATCCGAATGCAGGACGAGAGCCCGCCACAGCTCCTCGGGATCACTCGCCGTCCAGAGGCCAACCAGGTCGGTCAGCGGATCTATCTCAGCCCGGTCCGGGTCGTTGTCCCAGCGGTCCATGCACGGCTCCTGAGCCCAAGGTTCTTTGCCATCGCCTGCGCCTCCCAGGACACGCGGCAGCGACGCAGCGCCCTAGTCCACGATTGCTCTCGCTCGGCGCGACTCGCCAACTCTCGCTCCCCCAGATTGCGTCGACATTCGCTCCATCGTAGGCGATGACTGGCCGCTCCAGCGCCTGACCATCAAGCTGCGGTGGTCGGGGACTCACAAGGCAGTTTGGCCGCGGAAGGACGACCAAGGCCCGCTCATGAGGCCTCAGGGTCGCTGGAGCGTCGCCGGGTGGGTCGTGATGGGAAGCCACGGTCAAGGATCAGGTACCCATCCGTCCGCCGGCCCGAGTTGGCCAGCGTGCGTCAGCTGGCCGGCGTCCGTCATGATCGGCCGACCGCCGTCCGACGCACGTCGAACCCGAGGCTCGCGTACGCAGCCAGGCGCTTGGTGTGCATTCGGGCAAGAACCGGCAGGCCCGCGTCCACGTAGTCATGGACCTCGACCCGCGACTTCCCGTCGATCGGTCGAAGCACGCGACCGATGTACTGGACCAGGCGACCCTTGAACGCGATGGGGAACGCGAGAAAGAGCGTATCGAGCGGCGGGCAGTCGAAGCCCTCGCCGAGGAAGCTGCCGGTCGCGAGGAGGACGACACCATCCCCGGATCGAGCCGCGGCAAGCCGGGCGGTGATGAGGCGTCGTGCCTTCTTCCCTACTCCGCCCTGCAGGACGTCCGGCTCCAGGCCCAGTTCCTCGAGCTGCGCCTTCAGCCGTGCGAGGTGCTCGGCCCACTGCGACAGGACCAGGCAGTTGCGGCCTGCGCGGGCAGCCGTGGCGATGTCCGCACAGATCAGCCGGGTCCGGTCCTCGTCCTCGACGAGGCCCCGAAAGACCGATTGGATCGACAGTCCAGCCGGGTCGCCGCCGTCGTCACCCTCGGCCGGTGTGGTCACGTGGTCGGTCGGATGGACTGCCAGGGCGCGGACGAACCCCGAGTCCCCCGCCAGCCGTTCGCCCATCCGGTGCCGGATGGGACCGCAGTACATCGTGATGAACCCTTCGAGTCCATCGCGCCGGTAGGGTGTCGCCGTCAGGCCGAGCCAGGCGGGTGCTCCGATCTGGCGAACGACCCGCTCGAACGTGGTGGCCGGCACGTCATGGCACTCGTCGACGACTACGAATCCATACCCCGCCGTCAGCTCGGCAAGGTCGTCCCGTCGCGCCAGCGACTGGACCATCGCGATGTCGATGACGCCGCGTGGCGGTGGCGGCGCTTGGACGGTCGCCGGTTCGGGGACATCCAGCCCGAGCAGCGACCGCAGTCGCCGGTTCTCGGCGCGGAGACGCTCGATCTCGTGGCGCAGCTCGGCCGGGCTCGCGGCCGTGTGCTCATCCATGACAGCCGCCCCGCCGATCCTGGGTCACGCTGGTTCGCGGGCCTGGCGCAGTTCGCGGGCCCGCTCCGCATACCGGGCGCGAGCCCAGTGCAGGTCGCCAAAGCGGCACGCGGCCAGCCGCGCCTCCGTATCGCCGGCGGGCTTGCCCATTCGCCCGTAGATCGCGCTGATCGTCTCAAGAAGCAGGGCTACGTCGGTCCGATCACGGACGAGGAGCCCCAGATCATCGGGCCCGATCACGAGACCGGGATCGCGGCCCGCGAACTCGCCGCCGCCAGTGAACGGAACGGGCAGCGTGTCCCGCCCCTCCTCCACCCGGTCGAAGAACGCCTTGAAGCAGAGGATCTCGCGGAGGAGCACCAGGCGGTCGTCGACGCGGCGCGCGACCGTAGCGAGGTCATAGACGTCGCGGCCGAGCATCGTCCGCCGGAACCGCGACAGCTTCTCGGCGACGGTCTCAAGGAGGTCGGCGACCGGCGGGCTGAGGGGTTCGAACCCGAGGAACCGGCGCTCGATGCCGGGGATCCGCGCGCGGTCGGGATAGCTGACCGGCAGCAGGAGGGGACGCGAGGAGAAGTCGAGGCTTGCGGGCAGCGATGGGCCGTGCTCGGCCGTCTCCCCGTGCCAGGTGCCCTTGCGCGCCGCGGCGTCCTACTTGTCGAGGACGAACGTTACGCCCTGATGCGCGACCCGCTGGCCCAGTAGCTCGAGGATATGATCGGCGTAGATGGGGTCCGCGACCGCGAAGTCGAGGTCGGTCGAGAAGCGGCCCTCGTTGCCGAGCACGAACTTGCGGATCGCGGTCCCGCCCTTGAAGACGACCGCGTCGTCCTCGAACAGGCCTTCAAGTCGGAGCCAGTCGAGGAAGTGCTCCTGGGCGAACTCCAGGTAGGCCTCGTTCCGGCCCCGGCCGCGGTAGACGGCCGCCAACTGATTGATGGCGGCGAGCGGGATCACCGGGTCGCCACGCCCAGACGATCATCGACGCCCAAGATGGCGTCGCGAACAACGACTGCGGCCGCCGCCGGCCCGATCCGGGTGCGTGCGCGCCCAGGGAGCGTTTCGACGATTGCCGCGGCCACGTCCGAGGCGCCGAAGCGGCCTGCGAGATACGCCATCCGGGCTGCCGCCGCATGCCCGACGCGGCCGGCCACGGCCGCCACCTGCTGGGGACTCGCGACTTCGAGCGCCCGGCGCAGCCAGTGGTCGGCGTCGCGAAGGTCGCCGCGTGTCGACGGCCACAACGCCGCGTCGGCGAGGAGGTGCGCGGGATCCGATACCGGGATGTCGCGGAGATCGGGGATGCCCGCAAGCCTGGTCCCGGTCGTCTTGATCACATCGTACGCAGCGGCGAGGGCGACGGAACCGCCCTGATCACGATCGATCGCCACTGCGTACCGGTCGGGGGCGCGCTCGGCGAACCCGCGCAGGAAGGCGGCTCCGGTGCCAACAATGGCCAGCCGAAAGTCGGGTCGCCGCGACCGCACGGCGCGAGCCTCGATCAGCGGGTCGCCCGACGGGAACGAGCCTCCCCGCGCGCCGAGGAACTCATACCTCCCGCGTGCCGGCAGCGGTCGAAGCCAACCGAGGTGCACCAGCGTCTGGATCGCGTTCTTCAGCCGTCGCGAATCGGCGGCGACGCCGAGCGCCGTGGCGACATCGTCGGTCGACACCACATCGCGTCCGAAGATCTCGAAGTCGGCGACGGCGCGCGACACCCATCGAGGAACATGTCGGCTGGCAAGTTCGGATCGTGGGTCCTGCTGCATACAGGAGATACTATCCGATCGTGCGCGATGCGCAAGTGGTCGCAGTGCCGCTGGTGTACCCGTGGCGACCAACTTCGCGACGTTGTCGAGGCGGAGGACCGGGACGGGCTGCTCGGGCACCTTCGGGGGCTTCATCCTGGCCATCGGGGAGTGCTCGATGATCTCCACCTCGAGGCACCACCGAAAGAACGCCTGGCAGCCCCGGTAGCGGTTGTTCGCCGTGGCCGGCTCCCAGCGCACCAGGAGATCGATGATGAACGCCTCGACGTGTTCGCGCCGGGGGTGGCGCACGTCAGCAGGCAGACG
>CAZVPS010000007.1:23561-25369 GCA_964629105.1 uncultured Anaerolineaceae bacterium | reverse complement strand
GCGCCCGCATGTAGCGCTGGATCGTCCCCTCCGGCGAGTCAGCCGGGTACTCGCGGACCGGGGTCGCGCCGGCGATGAGGACGATCGCCGTGGCCACGACGGCGAATCCGACGATGAGCAGGGCCACGATGGCCAGGGACCGGTTCCGCGGCGATCCGAGGAGCCGCGCGCCGATCGGCCGGTTCTCCGGCGCGAGCTCGGCGCCGGTCGGCGTGTTCGAACTGGTCATCGGCGATCCGGACCTCCCAGCTTCGAACCGTCATCATCGGCCCGTGCAGCGGAGCCTGTCAACCTGGGTGAGACGCTTTGTGTCCTCGGGTGAGACGCTTTGTCAGGTGGCACGAGGCCCCACCCAGTCGGGCCATGCGGCGGGCATGACCTCGGGAACCGGCGGAGCGGCACCGATCGTCGCGCCGTATCCTCGGAGGCCGAGAGCACGGAGGATGGAGACGCCGAATGGCAGCCCCACGTCGCGTCGGGATCCTCACTGCCGGGGGCGACAGCCCCGGCCTGAACGCCGCCATCCGCGGCTTCGGCAAGGCCGCCATCGGCACGTACGGGATGGAAGTCATCGGCTTCCGCGACGGGTTCCGCGGCCTCGCCGAGGACCGCCGAGCGAAGCTCGACAAGGGCGCCCTGTCGGGCATCCTCACCGTCGGCGGGACGATCCTCGGCACGAGCCGCGACAAGCCGCACCGGATGCTGGTCGACGGCGAGTTGCGCGACATGACCGACGCGATCGTCGCCGTCTACCGCAAGAACGGCCTCGACGCGCTCGTCTGCCTGGGCGGCGGCGGGACGGCGAAGAACGCGCTGCGCCTGGTCCGCGCGGGCTTGAACGTCATCACCCTCCCGAAGACGATCGACAACGACCTCGCCCTGACCGACGCCAGCTTCGGCTTTGCGACGGCGCTGGAGATCGCGACCGAGGCGATCGACCGGCTCCACAGCACGGCCCACAGCCACCACCGGATCATCGTCGCGGAGCTCATGGGGCACCGGGCGGGCTGGCTGGCACTGGGCGCCGGGCTGGCCGGCGGCGCCGACGTGATCCTGATCCCCGAGATCCCCTACCGGGTGGCGAGCGTCGCGGCAGCGATCAAGCGGCGGGTCCGGCGGGGGACGAACTTCAGCATCGTCGCCGTGGCCGAGGGGGCCCGCACCGTGGAGGACGCCCGCGCCCTGGCGGCCGCCGAGGCGCGCGCGGAGCGGGCGAAGGACCCCGCCGAACGGGAGGCGGCGAAGGCCGAGATCGCCCTCCTCGAGACGCAGCACATCGGCAACACGCTCCGGCTCGCCCATCAGCTGGAACAGCTCACCGGGCTCGAGTCGCGCGTCTCCATCCTCGGCTACGTCCAGCGCGGCGGGACCCCCTCCCCCGTGGACCGGCTGCTCGCCACGCGCCTGGGGAGTGCCGCCGCCGACCTCGTCCACGAGGGCGTCTACGGCGTCATGGTGGCCGCCCGCGGCGACGGCACCGCGGCGGTCCCCCTCGAGGAGGTCGCCGGCCGCCGCAAGACGGTCCCGCCCGACCACACCTGGATCGCCACCGCGCGCCACGTCGGGACCTGCCTGGGCGACTGATCGGGCGCATCGCCTCTGGCGGAAGCCGCCCCGCGCGCCTACCTTCGGCGCATGCAGGTCATCCAGGTCGAGGGCGGCGTGCCGATCCACTCCTGGTCGCCGGAGCTCGAGCGGTCGGCGCTGGAGCAGGCGGTCAACCTGGCCCGCCTCCCGTTCGCCATCGACCACGTCGCCCTCATGCCCGACGCCCACACCGGCTACGGGATGCCGATCGGCGGCGTCCT
>CAZVPS010000007.1:0-23461 GCA_964629105.1 uncultured Anaerolineaceae bacterium | reverse complement strand
TCGCCCTCATGCCCGACGCCCACACCGGCTACGGGATGCCGATCGGCGGCGTCCTGTTCGCCGAGGCGGCTGTGGTGCCCTACGCCATCGGGGTCGACATCGGCTGCGGGGTCGCCTTCGCCGAGACCGACCTCACCGTCGCCTCGCTCGGCCGGCGGGGCCTGGGTGAGGTCCTGGAGGCGATCGAGCGGGGGGTCCCGACCGGCACGAAGAGCCAGCGGCGACCGGTGGACCGACGGCGGGCGGAGGAGGAGATCGGCCTCGAGCGCCCGGCCTCGATCGAGCGGGCCTGGTGGGAGCGGGCGGTCGACCAGCTCGGCACCCTGGGGTCGGGCAACCACTTCCTGGAGGTCCAGCGCGACGCCGACGGGCGCGTCTGCGTGATGCTCCACTCGGGGTCGCGAAGCCTGGGCAAGGCGATCTGCGACGCGTTCCAGCGACGGGCGCTGGCCGGGAACCTGGCGCGGCACGACCGGCTCCCCCACCGCGAGCTGGCCTACCTGCGCGAGGGCGACCCGGCCTTCGACGCATACTGGACCGCGATGACGTTCGCCCTCCGGTTCGCCGAGGTGAACCGCTCCCGGATGCTCGACGTCGTCGAGCGGGCGTTCGAGACGCACACGAAGATCCGGCGCTTCGAGCGGCTCGTGGACGTCCATCACAACTACGCCGCGCGCGAGCGGCACGCTCCGGGCGCCGACTGCGGCCGGCAGGTGGTCTGCGAGGGCCTCGTCCACCGGAAGGGCGCCGTGCGGGCGCGCGCCGGCGAGCCCGTGCTGGTGCCCGGAAGCATGGAGACGGCGTCTTACGTCGGGGAGGGTCTGGGAAACGCCGGGGCCTTCGAAACCTGCCAGCACGGCGCCGGCCGAGCCATGAGCCGCACCGCCGCACGAAAGACCCGGTCGTCGGGCGCGGTCTACGCCGCGATGGAGGCCGAGGGCGTCCTCCTCCTGGCCGGCGACCGGGGCGCCGTGGCCGAGGAGGCGGGCTTCGCCTACAAGGACATCGAGGCGGTGATGGCGGCCTCGGCGGACCTGGTCCGGCCGGTGCGGCGGCTCACCCCGCTCGGCGTTGTGAAGGGATGAGGAGGCGAGGGCGCGCCGCCTACGGCGTGCCCGCGAGGGCGCGGCGGCGCAGCTCCCCGAGGTAGGCGCCGAGGCCCGCGTACTCCGGCAGGGACGACGGCCGCGCGGGTTCCCACGGGGTTCCGTACGCGGAGGCCGCCTCGCGCGCCTCGTGCCCGCCCTCCCCGCCGAGCAGCATGCCGAGCGGGCCGGCAGCCGCCGCGAGCCGGCGGTCGAGCGTGACGAGCGGCGCGCCCAGCAGCTGGGCCAGGACGAGGTATGTCGCGTCGTACGCCGACATCCGGTGCCGCTCGACCG
This sequence comes from uncultured Anaerolineaceae bacterium, assembly GCA_964629105.1. Taxonomy (GTDB): domain Bacteria; phylum Chloroflexota; class Limnocylindria; order Limnocylindrales; family CSP1-4; genus CTSoil-043. Next base: position 22,079 of record CAZVPS010000007.1, on the reverse strand, counting down.
CGTCGGCGACCAGGAGCAGCTCCGGCCGGCCGATCTCGACGGTCTCGAGGCTCAGCTCGTCGAGCTCGCGGAGCGCCTCGGCCGCCTGGGCCGCCCGATATCGGTGCTTCGTCCCCAGGACGTTGACGATCTCGGTCCAGAAGACGGCAGGAACGACGAGCCGCGTCCCATGCCGCGACCACGTGGCCACGGCGCGATCCACCGCGGCCGTGGCGACCTCATCACGGACGTACGCGATGCCCACCGAGGCGTCGATGACCACCCGCTCACCCACCGGAGAGATCCTCGCGCCGCTCACGGGCGGCCGCCTCCTCGGCCCGGTATCGCTCTCGCCAGCGCGCGGCCCGCTCCGGATCGTCCTCCTCGTACTCCGGGTAGCCGTCCGGGTCGTCCCTCGAGCGCATCTGCCGGATCAGCTCGGCGGCATCGGGGTCGCCCGGCCGCGCCGGGTGCGCGATCGCCATCCGGCGGCGAAAGTCGTCGATACGGTCCAGGGCGGCCAGCCGCCGTCGCCGCAGCTCGTCGGCGTCGGGGTCAAGGCGCCGCCCCTCCTCCACCGAGACCAGCATCGCGAGGGGCCGGTGGTCGCGCTCGATGACGAAGCGCTCGCCCGCCGAGGCGGCGTCGAGGATCGCCCCCAGGCTGCGTCGCAGGTCGAGCGGCGTGATGACTCTCATGGTTGACCATGATAGCAGCCCATCATGGTCATGCCCGTCCGGTCGGCGTCGTGGGCGGGCCGCGAACCGAGCGCGGCGCGCCCGTACACTCCCCCCTATGCTCCGCACCGTCGCCGCCACCCGCTACGTCACGCCGTTCCGCGAGGGCGGCTCGCTGCCCGGTCTCTGCGAGGCAGACGACGACGGCCTCTACGTCGTCAAGTTCCACGGTGCCGGGCAGGGGCCCAAGGCACTGGTCGCCGAGGTGATCGTGGGCGAGCTGGCGCGATCCATGGGCCTGCCCACCCCGGAGCTCGTCCTCGTGGAGCTCGACGCTCGCCTCGCAGCGGGCGAGCCGCACTGGGAAGTCAAGGAGCTGCTGGACCGCTCGCCCGGGACGAACCTCGGGGTCGACTTCCTGCCGGGCGCCCTGGGCTTCGCGCCCGCCGTGGGGCCGGCGCCCGAGCCGGAGCTTGCCGCGGCCTTCGTCTGGCTCGACGCGTTCACGCTCAACGTCGACCGCACGCCGCGCAACCCGAACCTCCTCGTCTGGCACCGCCGGCTCTACGGGATCGACCACGGGGCCGCTCTCTACATGCAGCACCGCTGGGAGGACGCCTTTCGCGACCCGGAGCACGCCCGGCGGCCGTTCCCGCAGGTCCGCGACCACGTCCTCCTGCCGTTCGCCGGCTCGATCGCCGAGGCGGACGCCCGGCTCGCGCCGCGGGTGACCGACGACCTGCTGCGGGAGCTGGTGGATGCCGTGCCCGCGGCGTGGCTGGACGGCGAGCCGGCGTTCGCCTCGGTGGACGACAATCGCGCCGAGTACGTCGACTACCTGCGGCGGCGGCTGGCCGCCCCGCGGGCGTTCGTGGAGGAGGCCGAGCGTGCCCGCACCGGCGCCTGAGCCCGCCCGCCACCCGTTCGCCTACGCGATCGTGCGCGTCGTCCCGCGCGTCGAGCGCGGCGAGTCGATCAACGCCGGGATCATCCTGTTCTGCCGGCCGAAGCGGTTCCTCGGCGCCCGGGTCGCCCTGGATGAGGCCCGCCTGCGCGCCCTGGACCCGGCGTGCGACCCGGCCGACGTCCGGGCCCACCTCGAGACGATCGAGCGGATCGCGGCCGGCGACCCCGCGGGCGGCCCGATCGCGGCCCTCTCCCAGGCGGAGCGCTACCACTGGCTGGTGGCCCCGTCTTCGACGATCATCCAACCGTCCGAGGCACACACCGGCCTCACGGCCGACCCGGCCGCGACGCTGGAGCACCTGTTCGCCACCCTCGTCGAGGCGCCCTCGACCGCCGACTGACCGCCGGTTGCGGTCGAGAATCCGCGCAGAAGGAGCGAATGGACTCGCGCTGGGGCATCACGAGTCACAAGCTGGTGCTGAAGATCTGCAAGAAGTGCGGGCTCGTCCTCCAGTTCTCGGCAGGCCGCGGGATCTTCGACTTCGACTGACGCGCCGCGCCGCGGGTTCGTGCCGGCACTCCCCGTCGTCAGCGCAAGGGGCGCCACGGCCGGGGCAGGTACTCGCGGAGGTACGCCCGGACGCGGGCGCGCACCGCGTCGACCGCGGCGTCGAGCTTCTCCTCCTCCGCCAGCGACCCGAGCGTCACGTCGACCGGGCGCCCCTGGCCGTAGCGATCGACCAGGTACTCCAGGCGCCGCCGCTCGACCTCGCCCAGCTCCCGCAGCAGCTTCTCGAGCTCAGCCGGCAGCATCGCGCGGCCCTCTCCACCCGCAGCGCCGCCCGGCACCATCACCACCAGCCGATCAACCCGAGCCCGCGCTCGGCGCAGACGCGGAAGAACCGGCGGAGGTGCTCGACCTCCATCGGAGTGGCGGGGTAGTGATCGTCCTTCGACTCCTCGGCCACCCAGACCGGATCGCAGCGCTCGAAGGCGGCCGTGATCTCGCGGACCTCCTCCGGCGGGATCCACTCCGCGCCGAGGCTCGCCCCGGCGACGCGATCGACGACGTCCAGATAGACCTTGCCCCGGAAGGACGCGCCACCATCGCCCGACGCGATCCCGCCGCACAGCTCGATGGCGGCCAGCGCGAACGCCTGCTCGTCCTCGGTGGTCAGCTCGACGTCCCCGGAACTCCGCGACGCGTAGGTGTCGAGACCCATCTCCTCCTCTCCTTCAGCGGCCCTGCTCGAGACCGATGACGCCCTCCAGGAGGCCGCCGAACTGGTCCCGGACCCGCTCGAGGAGCCCTGCGTCGACCTCCGGCGTCTCGTAGACCAACGTGACGTGGCCGTCGCTGTCGAGCCCGGCGCGGGCCACGTCGGCGAACCGGTTCATCTCGAGCAGGCGGCGCATGTACGAGCCCTTGTTGCCCCTCGGACGAGCGTCGGCGAGGGAAGCGACGAGCGAGACCACCCGCTCCGTCACCTGCGTAACCACCCGCAGCGGCATGGCGCCGCCGAGGCCACGAAGCTCCATCACCACGACGCCCGGGCCGACGTCGCGGAGGGGCAGCCCGGCCGCGGCGACGAAGCCCCGGAAGGCCGCCATCGCCGCGGCCGGATCGAGCGCGATCTCCGCCTGGGCCAGCCGGCAGGCCAGCAGGCGCCGTCCCCAGCCGTCCGCGTCGCCCAGGTCGCGGCTCTGGGCATCCCCCAGGGCCGCGAGCCCGCGCGCGAGGCCCGCCAGGCGGACGGGGGTGAGGAGCGCGAGGGGCTGCTCGCAGGCGATGGCGAGGTCGTCCCCGGGAAAGGAGAGCGCCTTCGCGTAGTCGGCCCGGACGGATACCTGGAGCAGGGCGCGCAGGGCCGCGTCGCCGCCGAACCTGCCCGGCCGGGGCAGGCGGACAAAGAGGAAGGCCAGCTCGTTGCGGACGGCGGTCGCGTGGACGGTGAGCGACCCCGCCCGGACGCCCAGGAAGTCCATGCCGTACCGGCCTGCGTCGAGCTCCTCGTAGCGGAGACCGCTCGCGGCGAGGAGGCCGGCCAGGGACGGCCGAGCGCCGGCGGGCGGGGTCGGCTCGGGGGTGAAGCCCGCCGCGGGAGTCGGCTCGAGGGCCGACGCGACCGCCGGGGCCGGGCGACCCACCACGGCGAGCGGCGTCAGCGGCTCCTTGAGGGGCGTGTTCAGCCACGGCTCGGCCGGCGGCGGGAGCTCCGAAGGGGCAGCGGCGGGAGGCCCTGGCTCGGGAGAGCCGTCGAAGGTCGAAGGTCCGGCGCCATCGGGAGCCGGCTCCCGCCCCGCCAGGATCGCCTCGACGGCCTGCCGGAGGCCCGTCAGCGGAGTCTGGCGCTCCTCCGGCCGGGGCTGCGGCCCGGGCCGGGATACCCACCGGGAAGAATCTAGCCCCACCCGTGGGCCGGTCCGCAAGGGGGCGGTGCACCAGGGACATGCTCCGGCCGACCCGAGCCCCCTCGGCGACGTGGCCAGCGTGGTCCGGCACCTGGGGCAGCGGACCTCGAGGCCAGTCCCTCGGTCGAACGCGGTGACGGCCAGCGGCCCGCATTCCATGTCGACCAGCTCGGCAAGACACAGGTTTCCGGCCCGGTCGCCGGTCGCGACGAGCAGGCTGCTCGGATGGGCGGCAACGCACAGGATCCCCCCGGCCATCACGGTGCGGCACAGCTCCGTGCCCGCCTTCGCGTCCCATACGATGAGCGTGCCGGCGTCGTCGCCCGAGACGATCGTCGCGGCATCGGGGGTGACGGCGCAGCCGCGCACGGTATCGCCGTGCCCCCGGAGCACGGCCCGGGCCCGACCGGTGGATGGATCCCACGTCCGGACCATGCGGTCCGATCCGGCGGAGACCACGAACGAGGCATCCGGCGCCACGGCACACCCGTGGACCGAGCCGATGTGGCCGCGGAGGACGTGCCGCACGTCGCCCGTCAGGTCTCCCAGACCCAGACGGTCGCGTCGCCCTCGACCGACACGAGGAAGGTCCCGTCGGGGCTGACGGCGCAGCCCAGGACCGCCATCTCGCGCTTCACCCTCTCGAACTCGTCGATTGTCGATGGTGGCGCCGTCTCGCGGGCGTGGTCGAGGGTGGCCCGATGCTCGCCCGTAGTCGGATCCCAGATCTTCACCGTTCCGTCGGCGCTCGCGGTGACGAGATGGGCGCCATCGGGGCTCAGCGCGCACCCGGTCACCGAGTTGGCGTGGCCATCGCACTGGGCAGTCTGCTCGCCGGTGGTGACGCTCCACGTTCGCGCGTGACCATCGAGGCCCCCGGCCATGATGGCCTCGCCAGCGGGAGCCACGGCGCATGCGTAGAGCGCCGCATCTGCCGTGATCGCAACGCGGGCCGGCACGTGGGGCGCGATGACGCTTCCATCCCATAGCCTGCTGGTTCCGTCCTCGCCGGCCGAAGCCACCTGCGCCCCGTCGGCCGAGAAGGCACATCCGTGGACCGACCCGACGTGCCCTTCGAGCGCCTCCGCCGTGGAGCCGACACCGGGGTCCCAGATCTTCAAGGTCCCGTCGTGGCTCGCGGAGACGACGAACGAGCCGTCCGGGGCAATCGCGCACGCCTGGACGCGCCCGGCGTGGCCAGCGAGCGTCGCCGTCTCGCGGCCCGTGGTGAGGTCCCAGATCTTGAGCGTAAGGTCATGGCTCGCGGAGACCGCGAATTGCCCATCGGGGCTCACCGCGCAACCGCTCACCTTCGCGGTGTGACCCTCCAGGCGGGCTCGCAGCTCCCCCGTGGCGGCGACCCAGACAAGGGCGTCGTCATCCTCGGTTGTGACGAGCAGGATGCCATCGCGGGCCAGCGAGCAGTCCCAGCCGTGCCATCGGGAGGGTCGGGGGGCCCCGGACTGCGCATCCACGGCGCCGCTGCCGGTGACGATGAAGGAGCCGTCCGGAGCAAAGCGACAGCGCGATCCCCATCCCTGGCGGTGCTCCCACCGATCGACGCCGACTCCCGCGCCTCGGACGACGAACCGTGGGGTGCCGATGGCGGCATCCCAGCATCGCACCGTGCCGTCGTCGTCCACCGAGGCGATCTGGGAGCCGTCGGGCGAGAAGGCGCAGCCCCAGACCCAGTCGGTGTGCCCTTCCAGGGTCGCCAGCCGGGCGCCGGATTCCACGTCCCAGATCCCGACGGTCCCGTCCTCGCTCCCCGACGCGATGCGGCGGCCATCGGGGCTCACGGCACAGGTGAGCACCTTGCCCCGGTGACCAGCCAGAGTGCGTCGCTCCTGTCCGGTCGCCGCATCCCAGACCTTCAGGACGCGGTCTCTTCCCGCCGAGACGACGAACGAGCCGTCAGGAGCGACGGCGCAGTCGAACACCCAGTCTTCATGGCCAACGAGCGTCCGGATCAGGGGGGTCGACTCACGGGGCGCCCGCCGGGTCCGGATCCACGGACCCGGGGGCGGCGATCCGGCCTCGGCGACGGACGCGACGAGCGGGTTCTCCCACCGGAGGCGGTTGTGCAGCTGCTGGGAAGTGATCCCGGGCCAGCGCGACAGGACATGCGTCTCGCGCCGGAGCGCACGCCTGAATGCCCGGAGGACGGTTGCCCGTTCCCCGGTAGCCGTCATCGCCCGGTCATGGCAGACCGGCCAGCCGCCACTGCCCCGGCTCCCTAGGAGACCGGTATGGGGACGCGCAGCGCCGCGGCGATCAGGACGATCGCGGCCTTCTCCTCGTTCGACGTCTTGTCGCCGAACCTCGGTCCGGAAGCCTTGGCAACGTTGAGGGCAATCAGCATCGCGGCACGCTTGAACCCGTCGGCGGCGCCGGACGGGAGCTTCGCGTCGAGGATGCCCGCCGCCGCCTGGAGGCCGTCGACGATCCCCCGGCTGTCCGCGATGAAGGCCCGCATGATCGTTCGGAGGTCCATTCCGAGCGCCGTGAGCACCTCTCGGGCCAGCTCGTCGCGAAAGAGCAGCGCCTCGGAGAGCTCCTTGGCGAGGGCCAAAGTCTCCTTGTCCTCGACCTTGCGATCGACGGCAGCCACCGCATGGAACGCCCACAGCGGCGTGAACAGGATGGTCTGCCACTCCGCGTCGTTGAAGCGGCTTCGGTACATGCCCTCTCCTCTTCGTCTCAGGCCGATTTGCGGGTGCGGGACCCGGCACCAGCCGGGCCGACGTGCTCAGGAAACGAGGACCGTCATCGTGTCGCCCTCGACCATGCGGCTCGCAAGGCCCGCGATCTCGGGCTCGCCCTCCTTCGGCATCACTACCGGGCGTATGACGATGTGGATCTTCGCGATCCCCTTGAGCTCACCCTGGGCGTCCGCCAGGGCGAGCTGCTCGACGATCCGGTTGCGCAGGATGTTGTAGACCCATCGAGCCCCGAAGCGTGGGGACCAGTTCGCCAGGAGGTGGCCGACGACCTCCGGCTCCCAGGACAGGTCGTAGCCGCGCAGCTCGGCCTCGTTCTTCAGGTCCCCGAGTTGCCGCTCCAGGACCGCCTGGACGTCGTCGCGCTCCATCGCCTCGAAGACGATGAAGTCGATCTGGCGGCCGAAGAACTCCTCGCCGTACCCGCGCGCCAGCAGGTCGGCCTTGACCGCCTCCACGGAGACCCGGGGGACGGGTCCGCCGGCCCGGTTCTCGGCGGGCCTGGAGGGGCCGGGAAAGCCGATCCTGGCCTTCGTGTCGTAGACCGTGCCGGCGTTGGTCGTGAAGATGATGAACGCGCGACGGAAGTCTAGGAGGTTGCCGTCGGTGTCCTCCACGCGTCCCTCGTCGAGCACCTGGAGCAGGACTTTCGAGATCGCCGGGCTCGCCTTCTCGATCTCGTCGAAGAGCACGATGCACTCGGGCGTGTCGCGGATCTTCGAGAGCATGCCGCCCTCGCCGCGCGCATAGCCGATGTAGCCCGGCGGCACGCCGAGGAGGCGGTTGAGGATCGGCCCGGCGTCCTCGTAGCCCGAGCCCTGGAGCGTGTTGCAGTCGATGCGGAGGATCGCCTCGCGCGGGCCGCCGCCCAGGATCTTCGCCAGGATCCGCGCCGTCTCCGTCTTCCCGACCCCGGTGGGTCCGCAGAAGAAGAAGACGCGCCGGGGTCCGTCGTGCTTCAGCCAGTCCTCGGACATCCCCGCCACGAACCCGCGGGCGATCGTGGCCATGGCTTCGTCCTGGCCGACGATCCCCTCCTTGAGCCTCTCGAGCACGCCCTTCTCCTTGAGCGTGCCCGGCTTGACCACGCTGTGGCCGAGGGCGTCCTCGACTGACTGGAGGAGCGCCTCCTCGGTGACCTCCTGGAGTGGCGGCGTCGTCATCGTGGCCAGCGCGCAAGCCTCGTCGAGGAGATCGAGGGACTTGTCCGGCTGGAACCGCTCCGGGAGGAGGTCCTCCGTGATCTGCACCGTCTCTTCGAGGATCGTGTCCGGGATGCCGAGCGGCGCGTAGTGCCGCCGGTACTGCGAGACGCGCCCCTGCAGGATGGCCACCGTCTCGTCCACCGTGGGCGGGTCGATCTTGATGAGCCCGAAACGGCGGGCGAGGGCGCCGTCGGGGGCGATGTAGTGGCGATACTCGGCCAGCGTCGTCGCGCCGATCAAGCTGATCCCGCCGCGCCCGACCGCCGTCTTGAACGATTCGTTGGCTTCGCTGAACGGGCCCCGCTCGTGCATGCTGCTCGACAGGAGCGAGTGGACCTCGTCGACGAACAGGATGACGTTCGGGTTCGCCTCGAGCACCTTGAGGAGCGTCGAGACCCGCTCGTCGTACTGGCCGACCATCGAGGCCCCCGCGCGAAGGAACGACGGCGACAGCTCGAAGACGTCGCGGTCGCGGAGGCTCGGCACGATCGCCGGATCCTCCTCGATGATCATCCGGGCGAACTCGTGGACGAGCGCGGTCTTGCCCGTACCCGGCTGCCCGATGACGATCACGCTCGGCCTGCGCATCTTGAGGAGGTTCTTCTGGAGCGCCCGCACGTAGCGATCCATGCGCATGACGCCCTTCTTCGGGGGCTCGCCCACGGTGAGCATCCGTCCGAAGGAGGAGAGCGCCTCCATCGCCTCGCGTCGCGCGGGCGACGTCTTCCACTGCACCGGGTCCAGGGCGGCGAGCGCCGCCACGATCTCGTCGATCTCCGCGTCGGGCAGGCCGCTGGTCAGGAGGTATTCCCGGCCCGCGGGGCTCTGAACGGCAGCCGTCAGCAGCTGGTTAACTGAGACCCCGCTTCCCTGGGACAGCTCCCCGAAGACCGGCCGCAAGCCCTCGGCGACGGTGACCTCGTCGGGAACCTCGTCGCTCAGCGGCTCCAGGGCCGGCAGGTAGGGGGCGAGCTGGGGCGCCTTCTCCTCGAGCTTGCCCAGGCGGTAGGCGGCCGCCATGAGGAGCTCGGGTGTCAGCGGCGTACCGGCGGGGACCGCGCGCTTGGCGAGGTCGAGCGCCTCCTGCGCCTCGGGCGACAGGCAGGCCAGCTTGCGGGCCATCGCCGCGGCCTACACGACGATGGGATCGGGAGTCGGCGCCGCAACCGGGAAGCCCGGCCCGCGGCCGCCACCGCGGGTCCCGTCCGGGTCGACTCCCGTCTCCATCGTCCTGGTGATCCGGGCGCGCCCCAGGTCGATGGCTGGCAGGAAGGCGCGCAGCATCGCCGCGAGTTGCTTCCGGGTGAGGGTGCCGTCCTCGAGCCAGAGGTCGGCGTACGCCACGATCTCGCCGTCGTTCGGATCCCAGCCGAACTTCGTGAGGCGGAGCCGGTAGTCCATCTCGCCGAGGACGCGTAGGACCGCCTCCAGGTGCGGATGGTCGGACGGGCACGAGCCGTAGCCGACGGTCCGGAACTGGACGAAGCGGCCGTCGAGCTCGACGAGCATGACCACCATGTAGGCGCCGTTGTGGCCGGAGAAGTTCAGGAGGATGGCCGGCCGGCTGGGGTCCACGAAGAAGCTGAGCCCCTCCGCCTGGACGAGGGACTTGAGCTGGTCAACTGTGATCGTCACGGCCGTCCCTTCCTCTCATCGACGGTGGCCCGAGTGGCCCGCTCGCCAGCGGGCGATCGCGAGAGCGCTCCGGAGCGTCAGGGGGCCTCCCCTGCCCGCTCCAGCAGCGCGTCGATCGTGTTGACCTGCACGGCACGGCCCGACGGGATCGCCGGGCGCTTCGAGTTCTCCAGGAGCACGAGCCCTTCCGCGTCCTGCAGGTCCATGGCCCGGTTCGCGATCGACTTCCCGGGTGCGATCGCCACGAAGATCTCGTCCGATGCAAGCCACCTTGCGATCGCGGTCACGGGAACACTGGCGCTCGGAGCGATCTGCGGGTGATCCGGGTTCGCGACGAGCGCACGCCACTCCGTGTCGGGCACGTGCGCCGCCGGGTTCAGGGATTTCGCGTACGACGCGCGAGGCTCGGCCTCACGGTAGACCTGCCTCAAGTGCCGGGCGGTGAGCTCGGCGGCCATCGCGATTCTCCTTGTCGGCGTGCCCGAAACGATTGCCCGGTGGCGGGTCGGAGCGCTAGTGTCGAACGGCACGTTGACGGGTAAAGGCCGTTAGACTCTTGCGGAATCGCGGTCGGTCGGGGTGTGAGGTCGGGCGTCGGACATGCCGGGCTGGACGTGGGCGAACCGGTCCGCGGATCGCGTCTCGAAGGGAGCGGTTCAGGTGGACGTGGCGCAGATGCCGGCGTACCCGGCCCTGGGAGTCGCGGCTAAGGCGATCGTGCGGCGCGACGACGGCGCTATCCTGCTGATCCGCCGGTCGCCCGAGTCGAAGGTCGACGCCGGCCACTGGGAGATCCCGGGCGGCAAGATGGACTTCGGCGAGCACCTGGCGGACGCGCTCGTGCGCGAGGTCTACGAGGAGACCGGGCTGACGGTGATCGGTTCGCGGCCGTTCCATGTCGCGCACTTCATGAAGGAGCCCTTCTGGGTCACCTCCGTGACTTTCGCCTGCTCTTCCTTCGAAGGCGAGGTCCGGCTGAGCCGCGAGCACGTCGAGCACGCGTGGGTGTGGCCGGGCGACCTCGACGACCGGCCCCTGGCTCGAGCCGTGGAGGAACAGCTCGAGGCATTCGTGGCCTTCATCGGACGCGGCGGCGAAGGGAACCGATGAGCGGCGAGACCCGGGACGGCCTCCACGCCTGGGCGGCCGACCAGATCGAGCGCTACGCGGCGGCTCACGAATGCTATCGGCGCTACGCGGAGGTGCTGGCCCTCGTGCTCCGCCGGGCGGCCGACCGGATCGCCCCCCTGGCGATCGTCCAGACCCGCCCCAAGTCGATCGCCAGCTTCGCGGAGAAGGCACTCCGCAAGCGGGCGACGCGGCCCGATCCCATCCACATGTTCACCGACCTCTGCGGGGCGCGAATCATCGGACGGACTCGTTCAGAGGTCGACGCGCTCGGCCGCTTCGTCGTCGACCACTTCGACGTCGACTGGGAGAACAGCCTCGACGCGAGCGAGCGCCTCCGGCCGTCGGAGTTCGGCTACCGGTCGGTGCACTACATCGTCTCCCTCCGCGCCGACATCGACTACGGCGTCGAGATCCCCGCCGACCTGCTCGGCCTCAGGGCTGAGCTCCAGCTGCGCACGGTCGCCGAGCACGCCTACAGCGACTTCGGCCACGACCTCACCTACAAGGGCGCGTTCACCCTCCCGCTCGCCTGGCAGCGCGAGCTCGCCGGGGCCGCAGCCATCCTCGAGGAGGTCGACGGCGTCTTCACCCGCATCGACGAGGGGATGCGCGCCTACGCCTCGAACTACGGCGCCTACGTCCCCGAGGACGAGGCGCGCGCCGAGATCCAGCGGCTGCGGATCGTCCTGGCCCACGACCCGCGGAACAGTGGCCTGGCGGACCGCGTGGCGCGCCTGGCCATCGCGCTCGGTGACTGGCAACTCGTCGTGGAGGTTCTCGCGCCGTTCTCGGCCGACGACCCGGCCGCGGCGCCGATGCCGGTGCTGCGCGACCTCGGCACCGCGCTCTGCCGGCTCCATCGCGACCAGCCGGCCGGCGACGACTACCGCCGCGGGCAGCGCTACCTGGAGCTTGCCAGCGCGGCCGACGACGTCGACGCGATCTGCTCCTACGCCGGCACCTGGAAGGGGATCGACGACGCGCGGGCCCGCGCCCTCTACCGGCGGGCCTTCGAGCTCGACCCTGCCGACCCGTATCCCCTGGGCAACTACCTCGACCTCGAGCTCGCGCGCGACCCGGCCATGCTCGAGTCGATCGCCCCGCTGCTGCGCGGGGCGATCGAGCGCTGCGAGGGCCACATCGCGGCCGGGATCAACCTGCCCTGGGCGCACTTCGACCTGGGCCGCTTCTGGCTCCTGCTCGGCGAGCCGTACGAGGCACTGGCGGCGTACGCCGCGGCGATCTCCACGAGCAGCGCCGCCTTCATGATCGAGACCTCGCTGGCCTCGCTCGAACGGCTGGCGAGCGCCCTCGGCGACCGCCCCGGCTTCGACTGGGTGCGCCGGCTGCTCGTGCTCGGGCTCGCCGCCCGGTTCGGGTCGGCGGACGCGCTCGAGCGGGTCGGGCGGCTGGCATCGCCCGGCGCGCCGCCGCTCGCGCCGCCGGTCGTGATCGTGGCCGGAGGAACCGACCCCCGCCTCGAGACGCAGATGCAGTCGTTCGCCGACCTGCTCGCGACCGGCTTCCGCGACTTCGAGGGGACGATCGTGTCCGGGGGCACGTCGCAGGGGATCTGCGGGGTCGCCGGCGACATCGGCCGCGCGTCCGGCGGCCGGATCCGGGCCGTCGGGTACGTCCCGGCGCTCATCCCCGCCGACGCGACGATCGACCCTGATTACGACGAGCTGCGCCGGACCCCGGGCCACGGGTTCAGCCCGATGGAGCCCCTGCAGAACTGGATGGACGTGATCGCGTCCGGGATGGCGGCCGCGGACGTGCGCGTCCTCGGCGTCAACGGCGGCCGGATCGCCGCGGCCGAGTACCGCGTCGCGCTCGCCCTGGGCGCGACCATCGGCCTGGTCGTCGACAGCGGCAGGGAGGCGGGGCGCCTGCTCCGCGACGAGCGCTGGTCGTCCCCCCAGCTCCTCGCGCTGCCGGCCGACGGCGAGACCCTGCGCGCGTTCCTCGCGCCGGTCGCAGCGCCGCTGCCCGAGCCCACGCGCTCGACGCTCGGGCGCTCCATCCACGAGCGGTCCCGACGGGAACGGGTGCCGCGTCCCGACATCGACCCGTCGCTGGCGGACTGGGACGACCTGCCCGGGGACTTCCGCGACTCCAACCTCCAGCAGGCCGATCACATCGGCGCGAAGCTCCGGCGCATCGGTTGCGTCGCCGTCCCGGGCGACGCCCCCGGCCAGCCCGCGACCTTCACGCCCGCCGAGATCGAGGAGATGGCCGAGATCGAGCACGGCCGCTGGACCGCGGAGCGACTCCTCGCCGGCTGGACCTGGGGCGAGACGCGCGATCCGGCCCGCCGCCGCAGCCCGTACCTGGTCGCCTGGAAGGAGCTGCGGCAGGAGATCCGCGAGATCGATCGCCAGGCGGTGCGCTGCATCCCCGAACTCCTCGCCGCGGTCGGGCTCTCCGTGCGCCGCGTGGCGCCCGACTAGGACGGACGCCCAGGCTCGAGCGCGAGGATCGTCAGGCTGCCGCCCGCGTCGCCGGCTCCAGCCCGTTCACGTGGGTCAAGACCGCCGACGAGATCCTCGCCAAGGCGGTCCGCAAGCCACGAGCGACTGGTGAATCGGGACACTAGCCGAGCTCCCCGCTGCGCCGAGCGAAGGCGGTCCAGCGGCGCCGCAGCTTCGCTGCGGGCGTCTGCAGCGCGGCGGCGACCTCGTCGACGACCTGTGGGCCCAGGGCGATCGCCCGAGCTCCGAGACGCCGGACCGTGGACAAGGAGGAGGACGTCTCCGCCGCCGCCTCCGCGGGCGACCTGCCCTCGAGGAGGCCGGCTATCACCCCGTATGCCTTGGCCGGGGACACGCGCGCGCGGAAGAGCAGGTGGTCACGATTGCCCGAGAAGGTCGTGCCGCACGAGCGGCACCGCCACAGCGGGACGTGAGCGCGCCCGTATATCCTCGCCAGGGCGATGTTGTCGAGGCCCTTGATGCCGCGATTCGGGCAGCCCATGTTTGGGCACGAGACCCGTCGGGCGGTCCTCTTGACCGCCGCCCTGGCTTCCAAGTCCGCGAGGTAGCCGAGCCGTGCGGCCGCCTCGGGGGTCTGCCCCGAAGCGGCCGCTTCCTGCCAGCATCGGGAGGCGCTCTCGACGTCCCCAAGGCGTGCCCGCACATCGCCGAGCGCGAGGAGCGCCCGCGGCCGGGCGCGCGCGAACGCGGCCGCCGCGTCGGCACGCATGAGGGCTTCGGTGTTCCGTCCTTGCCGCAGCAGGTCGAGCGCGTCGCTCAGCAGGGCCAGGGGTAGCTCCTGCACCCGGCGCAGGGCCGTCAGGTCGGTCCCACAGATGGGGCACAGGAGATCCGTCTCCTTCAGCCCTCCGAAGGGACACACCGGGCAGCGGGCGGAGCGTCCCGCCTCCGCGCCACCGGCATGCGCTGGTTCAATCTGGGTGCGCATCTCTCGTCCCTCATCGAGGCGGCCCCGCCGGCGCGCCTCCCGTCACCGCATGCGCGGGTTGCCGGCGACTGCCTGCTCGAGGACCTTCTCGATCTCGCGTGCATTTCGCGCGTACTCGGCCGGTGCGGGCGCGACCTTCGCGGCCCGCTTCATGTCCTCGTGCGCCGAGGCGAGGAGCTCCACCGCCGCCGGCACGAACGGCCGGTACTGCGTCCACGCCTCGAGCTTGTGCGCGTGGTCTGCGCAGAGCGAGACGCGGCCCTCGCTCGCGCGGACCTCGTAGTGGGCGGTGGATCCACACGCGGCACACGCGGAGTCGAGGAACGATCTGCGCTTCTTGGCGGGTTTGCGCCCCAGCACCCAGACGACGATCCAGCCGATGACGAGCGCTCCGGCCAGCAACTGCACGTTCAGCGGGGTGTTCAGCCAGTCGTACAGGCCGGCCGGGAAGAACCAGCTGCCGATGGCCGCCGGCCACCATTGGCCGAGGATCCACGTCAGTGCCCAGAGCACCACCGCGGCGCCCGTGACGAGCCCAAGGAGATTCCGGAGCACGAACCCAACGAACGTGACGGGCCGCTGCAGCTTCCGGGCGATCTTGGCACGACGAGGGATGAGCTGCCGCAGCCCGTCGTCGATGGTCCTGCCCTTCTGCTGGAGCATCCCGATAGCCCGGTTCGTCTTCCCGTTGGCCCGGTTCGCCAGGCAGACGGCAAGGTTGCTCCTCAGGCCGTCGGGTGGTTTGGGTCCGGCCCGATCGAGGGCCCTACTGAGGGCGTTGACGGCCGTATCCCAGTCCTCCCGCTCGGCCGCGCTGCTCGCCTCGGAGAGCATCCCGGCAAGGTCGGATGGGATCCCGATCATGCCCGACTCGGCCTGCTGGAGCAACGCGTGGCCGGTCACCGCCTGTTGCCTCGCGCGTTCGGATCCGAGCTTGGCCGCCCGATCGAGATCTCCGACGCCCTTCCGGATGGCGGCCTTCACGGACCGCATGGTCCATTCGTCCCGCTTCTCCTGGGCCCGGTTGATCGTGTCGATCCCCCTGCTCGCGAGCAGCTCCGCGAGTCGAGCGCGGATGTGCTCGTCGTCGACGACCTGGTGGGTCTTGTCCAGCAAGGCGATCGCGGCGTCACGTTGAGCCTCGGGCATGGAGGCCACGCGGTGCAGGCACGTGGACGCAACCTGGGAACGGAGGGCCGCGGCCTCCCCGGCGGTCTGAGCGTTGTCGAGCGCCTCCTGCCACACGAGCAGGGCCCGCTCGAACTCGCCGACGCTCGCCACCTGCTCGCCCAGGAGCCGCTGGGCGCGGGCGCGCATCGCCCGCGCCTCGGGCGTGTCTCGCTCCCCGGCGGGCAGGGCCGCCAGGGCGTCGAGGGCCCGCTGCGGCTGTTCCTGCTGGATCAGCATCGCCAGGTGTGAGAGCGGGGACAGGGCGTCGCGCAGAGCCCGCAGATCCGCGTTCGAGGGGTTGGCCTCGAGAGCCCGGTCGACCTGTTGGCTGACCGAATCCAGGAGCCTGAGATGGCGAAGCAGGAGCGGACCGCAGGTCACCCTCCCGTTGGGCGTCCGAATCCCGCCGCTGGCGATGCGACCTCCCATGTCGATCTCGGTGTCGAGGATCACCTCCAGCCGTTGCAGGGCATCGGCCACCACATCGTCGTGCCGGGCCTCGTGTTCGCGGCGGGCGCGATCGAGCCGATTGCGGAGGTCCTCGACCAGCCGTTGTCTCGCTCGGCGCGCGACGTCTCCATCACCCCGACATCGAGCCTGCCAGAAGGCCTCGGCGTTGACCAGCATCGCCCAGTAGGCGATCGAGCGCTCCCACATCTCCGGGAGCGACGGGTCGTGGGCCCTCGGCCCATCCTCTCCCTGGTTCGCCTCGTGCTCGGTCCACCAAAGCCAGAGCACCGCGAGGCTGTGCGCGATCCCCAGGTCGGGGAACCGGCGGATCAGCTGCTCCTCCCATGCTCGCGCGGTCGCCGCCCGATGTTCCGGATCGAGCGCCGACGGATCCTCGAGGGGCGAAGGGGACAGCCCTTCGAGGTCCGCCTGCCGGTACTCGAGCATGTCGACGAGGGTCCGCTCCACGGGGTCCTGGAGCATCCGCTTGGCCCGCATCTCCCGATGCGTGTCCTTGCCGTCCTTGAGCTTGTCGCCGAAGGCCACAAGGATCTCCGCGTCCGTTGCCTCGGAGGTCACGCCGAGGGTCTCGTACGGGCTCGGCTCGGCCTGGAGCGGATCCCTCATGGCGCCGGCGGAGACACCCCGGCGAGGGAGCGTCAGGCTCTCAAGATCCACTTGTCATCTCCGCATCCCGGGGCCGGGCAGTACCGCTCGCCCGCCGAGCTCACGTGTCCCCGGCTGCACGGGGTGCCGGCAGACAGCTCGGGGATCTCCTCCATGGCCGCCGCAACATGCACGGCGAGGACGTTGAGGTCGAGAAGCGCGCTCATGTCGCCAGAAGCGAACTGGCTCTCCAAGCGCCCAAGCTCCTGCTCCAGGCGGGTGGCGGTGGCGGCCTCGAAGGGGTAGATCCGCGTGTGGATCGCTTGCCGCAGCCCGAGGAGCAGGCCCACGATCTGGGGGAGATCGTCCGTCTCAAGGTCGAGCGTCGCGACGCGCGCCTCCAGGACCGTTGCATCCCCGGCGAGCGCCCGCTCCGTCGCGTCCGCGAGGTCCTGGAGTCGCTGGCGCCGGGCCTCCTCGAACGTCCAGTGGTACTTCTCGAGCACCATCCGGGTGAACCGGACCAGGTTCTCGGCCTTCTCGCGCAGCGCCTCCTTCGCGTCGGCCAGGCTCTTCTGGTCCGTCCGCCTCGTGAGCTCGCGGACCTCGGTGAGGGCGGCGTCGAACTCGCCGGCACGGAGGCGCCCGAACACCCGCTCACGCGCGTCCTCGACCGCCTGCAGCTCCCGGGAGGTTGCCGTCTTGGCCTTCTGCCCGAGGAGTCGCTCGACCTCCTCCAGCTCCTGGATCGCGCGTTGCTGTGTCTCACCCTTCTCCATCACCCACGGGCGGAGGTCCTGGCCGTCCTGAAGGTGGGCGGAGAGCTTGAACACGCCGTCCCGGTCCAGCCAGAGCTTGACGCGGATCGGTGTGTTGGCGGGCAGACCCGGCGGCAGAACCGCGAATGCGTCGCCCTGGCGCTCGTTGGCTGACGCCCGCTCCACGTCGTCCCCGCCGTAGATCGGGATCGCGATCACCCTGGCGTTGGGGATCTGCGTACGGAACACGCGCATCTGGGGATCCGCGGTTGGGACCGGGTCCCCTTTCTTCACGAAGACGGTCATCGAGTCACCCGCGGTCTGCGCCCCGTAGCTGAATGGCGCAATCCCCGGGATCTCTTGGAGGCCGATCGTGATCTCGGGATGACCGATTTCGCCTCCATCGGTCGGGGGGGTGGTTTCCCCGGTCTGGAGGGTCGCCCCGCACTTCTCACAGGCGAGCGCCCCGTCGTCGTTCACGTGGCCGCAGGAGTCGCACACGCACCTCCGGCCGATGACGGCGGCCACGATCGCCGCTCCCATCGCGACGCACTCCTTCGGGTGGATGCGTCGCAGCACCTTGTCGGGACCGAACATCTCTTCCATGGTCTGCTGCACGAGCGGGATCGCGGTCGAGTTGCCGGCCATCAGGACGTGGTCGACCTGCTCGGGGGTCACGTGGGCGTTCCCGAGCGCCCTCTCCACGAGGCTCCTGGTCCTTCCGACGAGGGGAAGGATCATCCGCTCGAACTCCTCGCGAGTGATCTCGATGTCGACGTCGATCAGGTTGTGCTGCTCGTCCTGGAGGATGGCTGCCACGATGAGGTCGGCGGAACGGCTCGCTCCCAGGGCTTCCTTCGTCTTCTGGGCGGCCTTGGTCAGCTCGACCATGAACTTGTTGTTCGCGGTCGGGTCCAGGCCGGGGTGCTCGCGCCGCAGCCGGTCGACGACGTGCTCGACGAGGACGAGGTCGAAGTTGTCCCCGCCGAGCCACATGTCGCCCTCGAGATCGAGGGGGGCGAAGGTGCCACCTGCCACCATGAGGACCGAGACGTCGAACGTGCCCCCACCCAGGTCGTAGACGACCAGGGTCCTGGCCTCGGAGCTGTCCCCGGAGTCCACCCCGTGAGCGATCGCCGCCGCGGTGGGTTCGTCGAGGATCTTGATGACCTGCAGCCCCGCGGCGCGACCGGCCTTGCGGGTCGCGTCCTTCTGGATCTGGCTGAAGTACGCCGGCACAGTGATCACGGCATGGGAGATCTCTTCGCCCAGCCGGAACTCCGCGTCCTCCTTCAGCTTGCGCAGGATCATGGCGGAGATCTCGATCGGCGAGTACTGCTTGCCACCGAGCACCACCCGGACGCTGTCCTTCGTGCCGTCCGACGGTTCCACGATCTCGTACTGGGCCCATCGCTTGATCCGTTGCACCTCGGCGTCTGCGACGCCGCGGCCCATCAGGCGCTTGATGGACACGATGGTGTTCCTCGGCGCAAGACCCCAGTAGTCCAGGGCGGACTCGCCGACGAGCAGCTCCTCTCCACCCGATCCCGCTGTGCCCTTCCTTCGCCTGAGGCCGACCATTGAGCGCGTCGTGCGCCGGCCTTCCTTGTTCTCGAGCACGCGAGGGCGAGGTCCGTCCATGACGGCGACGACGCTGTTGCTGGTGCCGAGATCGATCCCCACGAGCTTGCCCATCTCGCTCCCTTGCCCTCGTCTCAGTCGTCCCCCGGGGGTGACTGCCCCGGGGGATCGAGGTCTTCGCGCACGACCACCACCTCGGCCTTGCGCAGCACCTGCGTGCGCCGGACGTACCCTCGCTTGATCTCCTCCACGATCGTTCCGGGTGGAAGCGACGCGTCCTCGACGGTCTCGGCCGCCGTGTGCCATCGCGGGTCGAACTCGCGGGTGGGAGTCTCGATCGGTGTCACTCCCTGCTCCTGCAGGACCCGGCCGAGGAGCCGCTGCACCGTGCGGAAGTTGTCGATCCACACCTTCATCGTGGGCGTGACCTCCGACTCGCGGGTGCGGACGTTGTCGAAGACACGCTCGAATCCGTCGAGCACGTCAAGGAGCGAGAGCAGATGACGTTCGAGCTCTTGCCTCTGCACGGATCCTTGCTCGGTGAGCTCGGATCTCGCTGATGCGAGCTGGCAGACGAGCTGCCTGACGTCGTCCTCGAGGACCGTCAGCCGGTCCGCCCCGTGCTCGTCTCCCCACGCATGGAGGGTGATGAGGTCGTTCGAACCGTCGACCTCCCATGGGGCCAGCTTCCTGGTCACCCCGGCTCACCGGCTCGGAGCTGGCCGAGGAGCGTCATGGCGTGCCGCTGTCGCGAGGCATCCAGACCGAGCTCCATCGCCCGCTGAAGGCTCTCGAAGGCATCGTGGTTCCTGCGCTCCTGGCGGTACGCCAGGGCGAGGTCCCAGTGAAGCAGTGCGTTGGTCGGGCTAAGCTCGACGGCCTTCTCGAATGCGTCGATGGCATCCGCGTACAGGAAGGACCGGTTGTAGTACTCCCCGAGGAGCCGGTGCGCCTGCGGCGACTCGGGGAAGCGCCTCACCAGGCGCGTGATCGCCGCTCGGGCCGCGGAGAACTGGCCAGCGTCGTTTAGCAGGCGCCTGGCTTGGACGAGACCCACCTCCAGCTCATCGGGCGGGAGGGTGCGCTCCTGCTCGGGCGGGATCCCCGCTGCTGCCAGCCCGTCCAACAGCTTCGGCACGATGGCCGAGATCCCCCCGTCGGGGACACGGATCGCAACGGCGCCGCTGATCGCAACGTGCCACTCGGGCTGCCGCGACTTGAACTCATCGAATGCGACGCCGAGCAGGAGAGGGAAGAACCGTTTGTGGCCCTCGAACGCCTGGAACACCTCGGGCGTGATCTGGTGCCCGTGATCGAGCGAGTCCTTGGACAGGATGAGGACGACCGCGCGGCACTCCTGGATGGCCTTGCCGATCGTGATGAGGAACGGTTCTCCCGGAACGTAGTCGCGCTCGTAGTACCAGGTGGAGTAGCCGGCGGCTTCCGCGGCGTGAACGATCTCCTCGGTGACGCTGAAATCCTCCTCGACATGGCTGAGGAAGATCTGCCGAGCTTGCCTCATCGGCGTTCCCTCGCTGCGGCTCTCGCCCGGTCGCCCTCCAGGGCCCCGGCTTCCGTCCCAGTCAAGCCGACGTCAAGTCGACCCCCGCCGCCGAGCCTGGCTTCGGGCGGCTCCATCGACGGCAAACAGGAGCGTTTCGCTCAGGATGAGGCACGCCGAGGGCGGGGAAACGGGCCATTCGGCCCGGTTGCAAGAAGGCCGTCCTTGGCCCACGGACCCGACCTCGGGTCGGGACGCGCTTGCCCTCGGCCTGCACCTGCGACGCGTCCCTCGCCGCCCCGACGGTCACCCGCCAGTAGCCCGGGGTCGGGCCCCGCCGCCATCACCGCCGTGCCGCCCATCTTCTGGCGGTGCGTTCATAGCCTCTGCGCCCCCGCGCCGCGGCGCCCGAAGCGCCTTGGCCGCTTGTCGCGCCCGTCAGGCTGGACCCGTACTCGCTCCATGCATGGAACGGGCGACAGGCAGGCCGGGCTCGTCGGCGCCTGGCTCGTCGCCGACCCTCCCGGCGCACGCCAGCCCCGCACCCTGGCGCTCCGCCCCGTCTACCGGACACGTCACGAGCCCGTCACGGTCGCGCCGCTACCATGTGCCTCTCGCATGGAGCACGACCCTTGGGCATCCTCGACTTCCTGTTCGCCGACTCTTCGAAACAAACCCTTCTCTCCCCCGCCGACGCTCTTCCCGGCCGCGCCGAGCCGATGGCGGTCCCGGACCGGCACGCGGTCCTCGGCTCGCCGCTCGCGGGGCCGTTCCCCGACGGGGCCCGCGAGGCGGTCTTCGGCCTGGGCTGCTTCTGGGGCGCCGAGAAGACCTTCTGGCAGACGCCGGGCGTGATCTCGACCTCGGTGGGGTACGCCGGCGGCTCCACGCCGAACCCCACGTATGGCGAGGTCTGCTCCGGGCGGACCGGCCACGCGGAGGTCGTGCGGGTGGTGTTCGACCCGGCCCGCGTCTCCTACGAGGAGCTGCTGGGCGTCTTCTGGGAGCACCACGACCCGACCCAGGGAATGCGCCAGGGCAACGACCAGGGGACGCAGTACCGCTCGGTCATCCACGTCTTCGACGAGTCACAGGTCCAGGCGGCCGAGACGTCGCGCGACGCCTACCAGGCGGTCCTGGCGAAGGCCGGCTTCGGGACGATCACGACCGAGATCACCGACGCGACGCCGTTCTACTACGCCGAGGACTACCACCAGCAATACCTCGACAAGAACCCCAACGGCTACTGCCCCGACCACGGGACCGGCGTCGCCTGCCCGGTCGGGCTCGGAATGGCAGCGCCCGACGGCTAGCGGCAGCGACTGCCAGGACGGATCCGCGGACGCCCGGCGCTCATAGGCCCCAGAACGACCCAGTAGCCCGACCTCGCGGCAGTACTCCGCGGCCTGGCCTGGGTCTCGACGTGTGTAGCCACGATCGAGTCTGCCGGAGTACCAGCCGCGAGCCAGACGCCACAGCTTCCCGAGGTCCATCACACATCCGTGCTGTTGGCCGGTGCGAGCCAGCCAGGAATCAACACATGCGCGATCGCAGAACAGGCGTTGGTTCCGGCAGGTGTGCACGACGTCGTCCCACGTGCGACTGATGGGGACGAGGAAATGCGCGACCTCCTGGCCGGTCGGGGGCGCGTCCCGGTTCACTACCCAGGCCAGGGCCCGGCCGCACCCCGGACAACGGGTGGGCACTAGGCATTCGGCCTCGCTGGCGTCAGGCGCCCTTCGCCGCCTTCTGGCTGGCCTTCCAGGCCCGTTTCTGCTCCTGGTACTGGGCGAGCGCCCCGGCCGAATCGACGTCGGCCAGCGTCGGGTAGGACGGGGCGACGGCCTCCCACCCCGGGGGCCGGACGCCGAAGCGCTTCGCGAGCAGCCCGACGAGCGTCTTCGCCTTCATCTCGCCGATCCCCGGCA
>CAZVPS010000006.1:0-25819 GCA_964629105.1 uncultured Anaerolineaceae bacterium | reverse complement strand
CCGCACCGGCCGCCTCGCCCGCGGCCGCCGCCTCGCGGACGTCGATCGTCGGGATCTGCGGCCGGCCGGGAAGCGTCACGCGGGCGACCTCCGGGAGAGGGTGGGGGGCTCCAGGTCGAGGGGTGGCCGGCGCGCTCGACCGGGCGGTCCCGCGACGTCGTGGGGCGGGTCGGGAATTGGCACGACGGGCGTCTCGGGCAGCGTGGCGAGGCGTGTGAGCCGGTTGTCGATGGCCGCCAGCACCCCCGGGATGTCGAATCCGCCCTCGCGGCCCGCCGCGGCGGCGCCCGCCAGGCGTTCCCGCGCCCCGCGGAGGTTCGTCCGGACGCCGGCCGGGCTGCCGCGCGCCGCGTGGACGAACGCCGCCGCCACCTTGATCAGGCAGCCGAGCAGTTCCCGCTCGCCGGGATCGGCCGCCGCCATCCAGGCGGGCTCCAGCTCCTCGTGGGCCAGGTAGAAGTCGCCCCGCGCGTACGCCGCCAGGGCGCGCGCCAGCGCCGCCTCGCGCTCCTCGGCCGGCAGGGGGCGAAGGACCTTGGCCCGGCCGCGCGGGTCGACGACAAGGGAGGGCTGGGGAACGTCGCCGGCCCGGCGCACGGCGTCTGCCCTCACGCGAGCTCCGCGAGCGGGCGCCGGCCCGCGACGCCGGCAGTCAGCCCGTGCCACCAGGCGACGTCGCCCTCCCCCAGGCGCCAGCAGAGCCAGACCTGGCGCCCGGCGACGAGCGCCGGGAAGTCGACCATGCCCGTCTCGATGTCGCGAAGGGTCACGCCCCAGGCGTGGAGCCGCTCGACGGCGGCCTGCATCTGGTCGATCACCGCCTGGATCCGCGCGGCGAGCACCCGGGGAGACTCCGCCCCGCCCCGCCCGCCGGCCTCGGTCAGCGCATCGTCGACCAGGGATCCGGTCGCGCCGTGGGGTACGTCCGCCAGGCTCGCGGCGTGCAGCCGGTCCCGCAGGCCGACGAGCTCGCCGCGCCGCGCCCGGAGATCCTCGAGGATCGGCCGTACGTCGCGGAGGCGCTCGTTGGCCCGATCGAGGGTGAAGAAGGTCGCCACCGGCCAATTCTACCGACGAGCCTGCCGGAGGACGTTCGCCCCGCCGTGCGGGACGATCGTTCTCGCTTCGGGATCCCGCGCACCCCAATCCAGGGCGGGCCGCTACCTGGCGAGGAGCAGCTTCGATCGGTCGATCGTCAGCGCAACGGCAACGACGAGCACGGTTTCGTAGATGACCTGGGCTACCGCAGGGTCGACGCCCATGATGCCGAAGCCCACCCGCAGGACGGCTCCCATCGCGCACCCGAAGCGGTCAGGGAATGGCGTCCCGATGCCGGGAGGCAACGTCCCCGTCACCCAATGGGCACCCGGCCGCTGCTGAATCGTCGCGCGGCCGCCGGGTAGCGTGCTGCCATCGACCTCCGCATGGGCGAGCCGATGGCCAGTGAATCGCTGTACGAGCCGTTCTTCGAGCACGACGCGTGCGGATTCGGGTTCGTCTGCGACATCCGCGGACGACCCTCCAACGCGATTGTCCGGGACGCCCTCACGGTCCTCGTCAACCTCGAGCACCGCGGCGCAACCGGCGCCGAGCCCGACACGGGCGACGGAGCAGGACTCCTGGTCCAGGTCCCCCACGACTTCCTGGCCCGGGAGGCTGGCCGTCTCGGGTTCATGCTCCCCGGTCCCCGCTCATACGGCGTCGGGATGGTGTTCCTCCCGCGCGATGCGTGCAGTGGGGACGCGATCGTGGCGCTCGTGGAGTGCCAGCTGCGCGAGGCTGGCCTGCCGGTCCTCGGCTGGCGCGACGTCCCCACCGACGACCGCACCCTGGGCCCCACCGCCCGCGCGAGTCAGCCGGTCATCCGGCAGATCTTCGTCGGCCGTCCGGAGACTGACGCCGACGAGCTGGCCTTCGAGCGGCGCCTCTACGTCGGGCGGCGACTCGCGGAGAAGGCGGTATCGCGGTCGGCCATCCGCCGGCGCGACGACTTCTACGTGGCGAGCCTGAGCGCCCGGACGATCGTCTACAAGGGGATGCTCAACGCGTCTCAGCTCGCCGCCTACTACCCCGACCTCGGCGAAGGCGACCTCGCGAGCGCGATCGCGATGGTCCACTCGCGTTTCTCCACCAACACCTTCCCGTCCTGGTCGCGGGCCCACCCGTACCGCTTCATCAGCCACAACGGCGAGATCAACACGCTGCGCGGGAACATCAACTGGATGCGGGCTCGCGAGGCCACCCTCAGCTCGGCGCTGTTCGGCGCCGATCTCGCTCGGGTCCTGCCGGTCATCGATGCCGAAGGCTCCGACTCGGCGATGTTCGACAACGTCCTGGAGCTGCTCCACCTCGGCGGCCGCTCCCTGCCCCACGCCGTGATGATGATGATCCCGGAGCCGTGGAGCCGCCACGCCTCCATGCCCCAGGAGAAGCGCGACTTCTTCGCCTACCACGCGGCGCTCATGGAGCCGTGGGACGGCCCGGCGTCGATCGCGTTTACCGACGGGACGCTCATCGGGGCGACGCTCGACCGCAACGGCCTCCGGCCGGCGCGCTACTGGGTGACGGCCGACGAGCGCGTGGTGATGGCGTCGGAGGCGGGCGTCCTTGACATCCCGCCGGCGCAGGTCGTCGCGAAGGGCCGCCTCGAGCCGGGGCGGTTGTTCCTGGTGGACACGGCGGCCGGCCGCATCGTCCGAGACGACGAGCTCAAGCGCACCCTCGCCGCGGAGGCGCCGTACGGCGAGTGGATCCGCCGTTCGATGGTCCGCCTTCCCGACCTGCCGGATCCGGGCACCGCGATCGAGCCCGACCACGAGACCGTGCTGCGCCGCCAGGAGACGTTCGGCTACACGAGCGAGGAGGTCCGCCTCCTGGTCACGCCGATGGCGGTCGACGGCGCCGAGCCCGTGGGCTCGATGGGCAACGACGCGCCGCTGGCCGTCCTCTCGGACCAGCCGCAGCTCCTGCCTGCCTACTTCACCCAGCTCTTCGCCCAGGTCACGAACCCCCCGCTCGACGCGATCCGCGAGGAGATCGTGACGGCGGTCGAGACGGTCATCGGTCCCGAGGCGAACCTCCTCGAGCCGGGACCCGAGGGTGCACGCCAGCTGGCGCTCCCGAGCCCCGTGCTCCGGAACGTGGAGCTGGAGCAGCTGCGGCACCTCGACGGAAGCGAGGCGGCGCGCGGCTTCCGCAGCGCCACGCTGCCGATCCTGTACCCGGTCGCGGAGGGCGGCCCGGGCCTGCGGCGGGCGATCGAGGCTATCCGCGAGCACGCGAGCGCCGCGATTGCGGAAGGCTCCGACCTGATCATCCTCTCGGACCGCGGCCACGACGACGAGGACGCCCCGATCCCGGCCCTCCTCGCTGTCGCCGCCGTCCACCACCACCTGCTGCGAGCCGGGACCCGCACCCGCGTCGGGCTTGTCCTGGAGTCCGGGGAGCCGCGCGAGGTGCACCACTTCGCGCTGCTTGTCGGCTACGGCGCCAGCGCCATCAACCCGTACCTGGCGCTCGAGACGATCCACGACCAGGTCCGGGCGGGGATGATCGAGGGCCCGGCCGACGCCGCCGAGCGGCGCTACGTCAAAGCCGTCACCAAGGGCATCGTCAAGGTCGCCTCCAAGATGGGGATCTCGGCGATCTCGGCCTACCACGGCGCGCAGGCCTTCGAGGCGATCGGCCTGTCCCAGGACTTCATTGACGAGTACTTCACGGGCACGCCGTCGCGGATCGGCGGGATCGGGATCGACCTGGTGGCCGACGAGGGGCGCCGCCGCCACGACCGGGCCTACCCGGGTCGCCGCCGGCCGGACGCCCCGGGGCTCGCGTCGGGCGGGCAATACCAGTACCGGGACGACGGCGAGGCCCACCTCTTCAACCCGCAGACGATCCACGCGCTCCAGCGCGCCTGCCGGACGAGCGACTACGCAGCCTTCAAGGAGTACAGCCACCTCGTCGACGACCAGTCCCGCCGGCACGTCACCCTGCGGAGCCTGCTCGACCTGGTCCCCGCCCGGCAGCCCGTTCCCCTCGACGAGGTCGAGCCGGTCGAGGCGATCGTCCGGCGCTTCAAGACCGGGGCGATGAGCTATGGCTCGATCTCGGCCGAAGCGCACGAGGCGCTGGCCATCGCGATGAACCGCCTGGGCGGCAAGTCGAACACCGGCGAGGGCGGCGAGGACCCGGGGCGCTACCGCGCCGATGGCAACGGCGACTCCCGCACGAGCGCGATCAAGCAGGTCGCCTCGGCTCGCTTCGGCGTGACCAGCGAGTACCTCGTCAGCGCGACCGAGATCCAGATCAAGATGGCCCAGGGGGCCAAGCCCGGCGAGGGCGGCCAGCTGCCGGGGCACAAGGTCTACCCGTGGATCGCCCGCGTCCGGCACTCGACGCCGGGCGTGGGCCTGATCAGCCCGCCGCCGCACCACGACATCTACTCGATCGAGGATCTCGCGCAGCTCATCTACGACCTGCGCTGCGCGAACCCGCGCGCCCGGATCTCGGTCAAGCTCGTCTCCGAGGTGGGCGTCGGGACGGTTGCCGCCGGCGTCGCCAAGGCGCACGCCGACATCGTCCTCATCTCGGGCCAGGACGGCGGAACGGGCGCCTCGCCGCTGAGCTCGATCAAGCACGCCGGCGCACCGTGGGAGCTCGGTCTTGCGGAGGCCCACCAGGTCCTGGTGGCCAACGACCTGCGGAGCCGGATCGTCGTCGAGGTGGACGGCCAGCTCAAGACCGGCCGGGACGTCGTCGTCGGGGCGCTCCTTGGTGCCCAGGAGTTCGGGTTCGCGACGGCTCCGCTCGTCGCGCTCGGCTGCGTGATGATGCGGGCCTGCCACCTCAACACCTGCCCGGTCGGCATCGCGACGCAGGACCCCGCCCTCCGGGCCCGCTACACCGGCGACCCGGACCACGTCGTGCGGTTCATGCGCTTTGTCGCGGAGGAGGTCCGGGAGCACCTCGCGACCCTCGGCGTTCGGTCGCTCGACGAGGTCATCGGCCGCCCGGAGCACCTGGCCCCGCGGCAGGGTGTGGAGCACCCGAAGGCCCGCCGGCTCGACCTCCGCCGGGTCCTCCACCAGGCACGGCCGACGCGCCACGGACCGCACGTGGCGCAGGACGGCGGCGTCGAGGCCTCGCTCGATGCGCGCGTGCTGCTCGCGGCCTGTGCGCCGGCGCTCGAGGACGGCCGGCCGGTCCACCTGTCGCTGCCCATCCGCAACACGGACCGGGCCGTGGGCACGCTCGTCGGCAGCGAGGTGACCCGTCGCCACGGCGGGGCAGGGCTCCCGGACGACACGATCGACCTCCGCTTCAGCGGGTCGGCCGGGCAGAGCTTCGGCGCCTTCCTGCCGCGCGGGATCACGCTCCGCCTCACCGGCGACTCCAACGACTACCTCGGCAAGGGTCTCTCCGGCGGCCGCATCGTCGTTGCTCCGCCCGACGACGCGCCGTTCGCCGCCGAGGAGCAGGTCATCGCCGGCAACGTCGTCTGCTACGGGGCGACGTCCGGCGAGGTCTTCCTGCGGGGCGTCGCCGGCGAGCGCTTCTGCGTGCGCAACAGCGGCGCGACCGCGGTCGTCGAGGGGGTCGGCGATCACGGCTGCGAGTACATGACCGGCGGCCGGGTCGTGATCCTGGGCGGGACGGGCCGCAACTTCGCGGCCGGCATGTCGGGCGGGATCGCCTACGTCCTGGATGCCGAGGGCACGTTCGCCGAGCGATGCAACCAGGAGCTGGTCGGCCTGGGGCCGCTTACCGACCCGGACGAGATCGCCCTCGTGCGCGGCCTCGTGGAGCGCCACCTCGCCCTGACCGGAAGTGCAGTAGCCGTGCGCCTGCTCGGCGATTGGACTGCGGCCCGGGCGCGGTTCGTACGGGTCATCCCGCACGACTACCGGCGGGTCGTCGAGGCCGAGGGACAGCTTCGCGCCACGGGTCTCGAGCCGGCCGCGGCGGCGCTGGCCGCCTTCGACGAGCACGCCCGGCACCCGGCCCGGGCCGCGGTGGGGTAGCGCCATGGGACGGTTGCGCGGCTTCATCGAGATCGAACGGGCGCCGTCGGCGGCCCGCCCGCCGCTGAGCCGGATCGGCGACTGGCGCGAGACGCACGTTCCGCACCCGGAGGGGACGCTTCGCGACCAGGGCGCCCGCTGCATGGACTGCGGGATCCCCTTCTGCCACACGGGGGCGCTCGTCAATGGCCTGGCGATGGGCTGCCCCGTCAACAGCCTCATCCCGGAATGGAACGACCTTGTCTCGAAGGGCCACTGGGAGGAGGCCTACTGGCGCCTCGCCCGCACGAACGACCTGCCCGAGGTGACGGGCCGGGTCTGTCCCGCGCCGTGCGAGGGCTCGTGCACGGTCGGCATCAGCGCGCCGCCGGTGACCATCAAGGCGATCGAGGCGGCGATCGTCGACCGTGCCTGGGAGGAGGGCTGGGTCCGGCCGGAGCTGCCCCCCGTCCGGACGGGGCGCCGGGTGGCAATCGTGGGCAGCGGGCCGGCCGGGCTCGCCTGCGCGGCCCAGCTCAACCGCCGCGGCCACTCCGTGACCGTCTACGAGCGGGCGGACCGCGTGGGCGGGCTCCTCGTGTACGGCATCCCCGCGATGAAGCTCGAGAAGCGCCTCGTCGAACGCCGGATCGACCTCCTGCGGGCCGAGGGGATAGTCTTCGAGACCGGCGCGGAGGTCGGGCGCGACGTCGACGCCGGCGACCTGCTTGCCGGGTCGGACGTGGTCGTGCTTTGCACGGGCGCGACGGTCGCCCGCGAGCTGCCGACCCCGGGCCGCGAGCTGGCGGGGATCCACCTCGCGATGGCCTACCTGGGCGGGACGACGAAGGCTCTCCTCGACGGCGGCCCGGCGACGGCCGGGATCTCGGCTCGCGGCCGCGACGTGGTCGTCATCGGCGGCGGCGACACCGGCACGGATTGCGTCGCGACCGCGATCCGCCAGGGGGCGCGCGGCCTGGCCCAGCTGGAGATCCTCCCCCGCCCACCCGACGAGCGGGCCGCCGACAATCCGTGGCCGCAATGGCCGCGGGTCTACCGCCTCGATTACGGCCAGGAGGAGGCGGCGGCGCTCTGGGGCGGCGATCCGCGCCGCTATGCCGTCGCGACGCGGCGCTTCGTCCCGGGCCCCGATGGCCGCGTGGCGGGCGTCGAGATCGTCGACGTGAACTGGGCGCCCGGACCCGACGGACGCCTCGCCCCGGTGGAGCAGCCGGGCACCGAGCGGACGCTCCCCGCCGACCTCGTCCTCCTGGCCCTCGGCTTCAGCGGGCCGGAGCGCGCCCTCCCGGAGCGGCTCGGCTGTGCGCTCGACGCCCGCGGGACCGTCCTCGTCGACGAGGCCCACCAGACGAGCGTTCCCGGCGTCTTCGCCGCGGGCGACTGCCGGCGCGGCCAATCGCTCGTGGTCTGGGCCATCCGCGAGGGGAAACGCGCCGCCCAGGGCGTGGAGGAATACCTGTCCGCTTCCGCGCATCGGTAGGCGCAGACGATCAACTCCAAGGCCCGGCCTCGACCTCGGCGCTCGATCCCACATCACCAGGCCGGGATGACCTGCGGCTCGAGGAACGCCGAGGGATCCAGCCGCGGCCGGATCAGCTCGGCGCGGCCGCCGCGGATCGCCACTTCCGCCGGCACCGGGTGGGACAGGAAGAGGGGCATCGACTCCGTGAACCCGTAGGCGCCGACGTCGAGGACGGCCACGAGGTCGCCCGGATCGGGCGGGGGCAGCGCCGCGTGGGCGGCGAAGACATCCAGGCCCGAGCAGAGCGGTCCCGCCACCGTGACCGGCCACGCCCGGGTGCCGCGACCCCGGGGCCCGAGAACGCGAACGCGGTGCTCCTGCCCGACGAGGGCCGGCCGGAGGAGGTGGTGGACGCCGCCGTCGAGGATCGCCACCTCGCTCTCGCCGACGCGCTTGCGATCGAGCACGCGGGCGAGGTACGCGCCCCCGGGGCCGACGAGGAAGCGCCCGGGCTCCAGGAGCAGCCGCATCCCGCGGGTGTCGGGAGCCTCCGCCCAACTGCGCGCCAGGCGGCCCAGGTGGTGGCCGAGGCCGACCAGGTCGAGCGAGTCGTCGTGCGGGTCGTAGGGGATGCCGAGCCCACCGCCGGCGTCGACGAGGCGTAGGCGTACGCCGGCCGCCGCGGCCACCTCCCGTCCGAGCTCCACCGTCTCCGCCACGTGCGTCGCCAGGAACGCCGCGTCGAGGATGTTCGACGCGCCGAACCGGTGGACCCCGAGCAGGTCGAGGTGGGGCGACGATGCCGCGGCGCGGGCCGCGGCCCGCAGATCGGCGTGGTCCATCCCGAACTTGCCGGCGCCATCGTCCCCCACGAGCCGCACGCGCTCGAGCCGCGACGTCTCGGGGACGGATGCCCGCAGGAGGACGGGGACGCGTGCGCGCTGCTCGGCGGCGATCCGGTCGAGGCGGGCAAGCTCCCCGGGGCTTTCCACCGTGATCGCGCGGACGCCGGCCTCGACGGCCGCCGCGAGCTCCTCGTCCCGCTTGCCCGGCCCGGTCACGACGATCTCCTCGGCCGCGATGCCGGCGCGGAGGGCCGTCGCCAGCTCGCCGCCCGAGGCCACGTCCGCGCCCATCCCGAGACTCCCGAGGAACGCCACGACGGCGAGCGCGGGGTTGGCCTTGATGGCATAGGCCACGTCGACGACCGGCGGCAGGACGCGGCGGAGGGCCTCGACCTGGCGCTCGACGACGTCGAGGTCGTAGACGTAGAGCGGCGTCCCGAACCGGACCGCCAGCTCCTCGGGGAGCAGCCCCGCCAGGCGATCTCCGCGGAGGATCTCGTTCCGTCCGGGGGGTCGCCCGCGTCGGGGAGCAGCGTCTGGCGCCGCGGCGACGGGGGTGGCCGGCGGCGTGCGGCCGGCGATCACCGGAGCGCCTCCTCGAGGGCGACCCGGGCGTCGGTTCCGGCGTCGCGCCGCTTCGCGATCAGGGCCACCGTCGCAGCCAGGCCGTGCTCGGCCGCGAACGCCCCGGCGACCGTCCGGGAGCCGGGGACGACGACCGCCCCGGCCGGCACCTCGAGCGGCACCTCGCGGGTGCCGGCCAGGACCCGCCCCTCGACGAGGTCGTACAGGCGCGACGTGCCGGTAAGCGTCACCCCGGCGCCGATGACCGCGCCCACCCCGACGAGGACGCCCTCCAGGAGCAGGGCCCCGGCGCCCACGAAGGCGTCGTCCTCGACGATCACGGGGCGCGCGCCCGGCGGCTCCAGCACGCCGCCCAGGATTGCCCCGGCCGCGAGGTGCACCCGCGCGCCCACCTGGGCGCAGGACCCGACGAGGACGTGGGAGTCGATCATGGTGCCCGGGCCCACCCAGGCGCCGACATTCACGAACGAGGGCGGCATGACGACGACGCCGGGTGCCAGGTGGGCGCCCGCCCGCACGCTCGTGCCGCCGGGCACGATGCGCACGCCCGGATCGTCGAGAGGATGGAGCGGCAGGCCGGCACGGTCGCGGAAGCGGAGCGGCCCGGCGGCCGTCTCCGCCGGTGTCCGGTCGGCGAAGCAGCGCAGGATCGCCGCCTTCACGGCGTGGTCGACCCGCCAGCCACCCTCCGCGGCCGGGTCCGGGCAAGCCGCCCGGATCACGCCGGCCTCGAGGGCCGCCAGGAGGTCCGCTCCCTCCAGGGTGCGGGGATCCGCGGAGGCCACCGCCGTCATGCCAGACCCTCCGCGATGGATGGAGCAGCCACGTCCCGGAGCCGGCCGCCGTCCAGCTCCAGGAGCCCGAGCTCGCGCAGGACGCCGGCCAGCCGGTCCCGGGCGACGATGTCCAGCGAAAGCAGCGGCGCCCGCAGCCGGTCGGTCGGCAGGAGGCCCATGAGGGCCAGGGCTGCTTTCACCGGGACGGGGTTCGGGGCGCCCCGGAAGTTGGCGAGGAAGAGCGGCAGCCAGCGCTCGTGGAGGCGACGCGCCCCGCGCCAGTCGCCGCCGAGCGCCGCGGCACACAGGGCGACCATCTCGCCCGGGATCTCGTTCGAGGCGACCGATACCACGCCGTCGCCGCCCATCGCGAGGACCGCGAGCGTCGCCGCGTCGTCCCCTGCCAGCACCGCCACGTCCGGCGGGCGGTCCCGGCAGATGCGCGCGATCTGCTCGAGGTTTCCGGAGGCCTCCTTCACGGCCACGACCCGCGGGTGCTCCGCGAGGCGCAGGAACGTGTCCGCCTCCACGTTCGTGCCCGTCCGCCCGGGCACGTTGTACACGACGATCGGCAGGCCGCCCTCGTCGGCGACCGCCCGGAAATGGGCGTCGAGCATCCGCTGGTCGGGCCGGTTGTAGTAGGGCGCGACGACGAGCGCGGCGTCGGCGCCGAGCTCCGCCGCCCGGCGGGTGGCGCGGATCGTGGCCGCCGTGTCGTTCGTGCCGGTCCCTGCGACGACGGTCGCCCGGTGCCGCCACGGACGGGCGTCCCGAAGCTCCACGGCGATCGCGATGAGCCGCTCGCGCTCGGCGGCGGAGAGGGTCGGGCTCTCGCCGGTCGTGCCGCAGGGCACGAGGCCGTTGATGCCGGACAGGAGCTGCCATGTGACGAGCTGGCGGAAGGTCGTCTCGTCGACGGCGCCGTCGTCGGTGAAGGGGGTCACGAGGGCGGTGAAGGCACCGCGAAGGTGCGGGCCGCGGGGATCGGGTCGGCGGGTCGTGCGGGGCATCGGGATTCTCCTTCGACGGTCGGGTGGGGGGTGGAGCCGGTGGGAGGCGGTCGGTCAGCGGGCCGTCATGGCGGCCTCCTGCGGAGACGCGAGCAGGTCGTCGACCACCTCGTCGAAGCCGTGGATCCCGGGCGCGCGGGGCGTGGCGAGCAGCCAGTCCGTCGCGGCGAGGGCACCGGCGGCGTAGGCGGCCCGGTCGCGGGCGACGTGACGCAGCTCGATCGCCTCGCCCGGGGCGTCGAAGCCGACGAGGTGCGACCCGGGGTTCGCCCCGGCGCGGATCCCGACCACCTCGAGGGTTCCCGGGTCGGACACGCCGGTCGGTCCTTCGGCGACCCGGGTCAGGCGCGGATGGGCCGCGACGATCTGGCACGCCAGGGCCCGCGCGGTACCCGACGGCCGGTCGGCCTTGCCGCGCCGGTGCCACTCCACGAGGTACGGGTCGAACGTCGTGACGGGGCCGAGGAGGGCAACCGCGGCTTCGACCAGGCGACCGAAGAGGACCATGCCGAGGCTCAGGTTCGGCGCCGCGACGGCCGCGCCGCCGAGCGTCTCGAGCAGCCGGGAGACTCGGGGACGATCGGTCTCCCAGGCGGTCGTGGCGATGACGAACTGCCGGACGCCGGCGTCGAGGGCACTCTCGAGGTTGGCCGCGACGGCGTCGCCCCGGCTCGCCTCGACGACCACGGTCGCGCAGGCGAGGTCGGATGGGTCGTGGCGGCCCGTGACCGGGCGGCCCAGCAGGCGCGCCCGCGTTCCGCGCTCGGCGAGGGCCGCGGCGATCGCCCGCCCGAGAGGGCCGTCGCCCAGGATGACTGCGTCCATTCGATCTTTCCTCGCGCTCCGGGTGGAGACACGGGGCCGGTCGGGCCGGAGGTCCGTTCGCCGTCAGCGAATCGAAAAGGCCGCGGTCACCCAGTGGTGTCCGCGGCCCTCGGAGCCTCCGTTCCCTGGAGGCCCCGGTCGCTTTGTC
Source organism: uncultured Anaerolineaceae bacterium (assembly GCA_964629105.1). Classification (GTDB taxonomy): domain Bacteria; phylum Chloroflexota; class Limnocylindria; order Limnocylindrales; family CSP1-4; genus CTSoil-043. Next base: position 14,148 of record CAZVPS010000006.1, on the reverse strand, counting down.
AGTCGCGCACCGTCAGAGCCCCAGGGCCCGTGCCTCCCGGCAGGGCCGCAAGAGCTTCTTCTTCGCCTCGACGGAAAAGATGTGGCGGTGCATGGTCGGGAATCATAGGGGCACGGCCCCGTCCCGCGCAACCATTTCCCCGACCGCTATCGTTGCGGCCACGTGGGCCCGTAGCTCAGTGGCAGAGCGAGGGACTTTTAATCCCTGCGTCCTGGGTTCGAATCCCAGCGGGCTCACCAAGTCTCACGCACGAATCAGCCGCCGGGCGCCCGTCCGGGGGCTCTCGTTTGGCCGCTGTACCACCCGCCGTACCACCCGCTGTACCACTCACCTGCTGGCGGACTCGCCCAGGATCGCGGTCATGCGGTCGGCCGAACGCTCGGCCATCGCCCGCGTGAAGTGCCCGTAAGGGCCCGGGCAAGTACAACATTGTCAGTCTTGTAGGGCGCCGGAGGGGTAGAGGGTGTAGTTCCACTCGCCATGGAAGTCGTGCCGGACGATCGGCAGGGCGGCGAGCTCGTCGTCGGTCACCTTGACCCCCTTGGGGTAGGTGCCCTCATCGAGCTCGGCCCGGACCGTGAGTCCGGTGCGGGTGGTCGTGGCGGCGATGAGCTCGACGATGACCTCGTGGCTCGTGAGCGGCCGGCCGCGCCAGTTCATCGAGATGTGGGCGAACAGCCGGTGCTCGATCCGGTTCCACTTGCTCGTCCCGGGCGGCAGGTGGCAGAACGTGATGACGAGGCCGGTCTCGGCGGCCAGACGGGCGAGCTCGAGCTTCCACAGCCGGATGCGGGAGCCGTTGCTGCCGCCGCCATCGGCGCACACGAGCAGGCGTTCGGCCTCTGGATAGGCCGGCCGGCCCATCGATTGCCACCACCGGCGGAGGGTCTGGACGGCGAACGCGGCGGTGTCGTGGTCGCGCCCGACGGCCACCCAGCCGGTGTTCGCCCCGACGTCGTACACGCCATAGGGGATGGCCTTGCCGGCCTCCCCCACGAAGTCGTGGACGTTCACCGCTTCGGGCTGACCCGTCGGTCGCCATTCTCGGCCGCCGTTCTTGTAGCGCCCGACGAGCTCCTTCTTCTTCGTGTCGACCGAGACGACCGGCTGCCCGCCGTCGAGGTGGGCCCGGACCTGATCGGCGAGATGGTGGAACTGGCGGTCCCGATCAGGGTGCTCGCTCGGCTCGCGGCTCTTCACGGTCGCCTGGAGGCTGTAGCCGAGCCGGTGGAGCAGATCGGCGACCGTCCGGTAGCCGACCCGATGGCCGCCGGTGGCGAGCGCGTCGGCGAGCTGGCGGGTGCTCATCGAGGTCCACCGCAGGGGCGACTCCGGGTCACCCCGGGTGGCCGGCACGACGAGGGCTTCGAGAGCCGCCACCAGCCCGGGGTCCTTCAGGGCCAGCCGCTTCCGCCCGCCGCCGGGACGTCGGGCTCCCCGGATCAGCTCCGCAGGCTGCTGCAGATCCTGCACGCCCTTGGCCACCGTTGGACGGGACACGCCAGCGGCCCGGGCCACCGCGGCGACTCCGCCGCGCCCCAGCGAGTCCGCCTCGGCACCCAGCAGCAACCGCCGCTGCCGTTCGTTCAGATGCGGCCACACCAGCGACAGCCGCCGGGCCACGATCGCCTCACCGACCGCCATGCCGCTAGCATAGTCCTGCCGCCGCCACAGTCAATGTTATTCCTGCCCGAGCCCTAAGTAATGGCCGTCGTCGCGATGCTGGCGTGCCCGAGCGCCCGGCTCACCTCGAAGACGTCGGCGCCAGCCTCGAGCTGCAGCGTCGCGAAGGCGTGCCGCAGATCGTGGAACCGCTGGCGCGACCACGGCGTGCGAGACCTGGGACGCCGATCGCGCGCTACCGGTCGGCACGGCGACGAACACTCTCAGGCCACGAGGACCCGCTTGGCCGCCTCGACCGCGCTGGCGGCGTCGGGGGCGTAGCCGTCGGCGCCGATCGAGGCCGCGTATTCGGCCGTGACGGGGGCCCCGCCGACGATCACCTTGACGTCGAGGAGATCGGCGGCCCGGACGGCGGCCACCACGTCCTTCATGCCGACCATGGTCGTCGTCAGGAGGGCCGACACCCCGACGAGCGTCGCGCCGTGCTCCTTCGCCGCCGCGACGAACGCCTCGGGGCTCACGTTCGTGCCCAGGTCCACGACCGCGATGTTGGCGCCCTTCCACATCATCCCGACGAGGTTCTTGCCGATGTCGTGGAGGTCGCCCTTGATCGTCCCGATCACCGCCGTGTGCTCGGGGTGGATGCCGGCCGCCACGAGGACGGGTTCGAGGATCGCCGTTGCCTCCTTCATGGCCCGGGCGCTGATGAGCATCTCCGGGACGTAGATCTCGCTGCGCTGGAACCTGTGGCCGATGACCTCCATCGCGCCGGTCATCGCGTCGAGGACGGCCCGCGGGTCCATCCCCTCGGCGACGGCCTCGGCGGTGATCGCCTTCGCCGTCGCCCGGTCACCGGCCTCGATCGCCGCGGTCAGCCCGTGCAGGTCGCTCATGCCGTTCCTTTCTACGATTTGCAGCCCTCAAGAGCGAAACCCTCCGTTCACCGGAAGGTGCGCGTATGAGTTGACCCGACGTTTCACGTAGGTCGATCGTGACCCAGCAACCGCTGTCCCAGCTGCTCGCCGAAATGTCAGGTCGCAGCGCCGCTGGCTCGGGCCGAGCGGATCCGCTCGCACTCGCCGACAAATGCAGCCCCCAAGGCCGTGTAGCCGATTGCACACTCGACATAGGTGATCCAGCGACTGGTCCAAGCCCCCGGTTGATCGATGCCCGGGAGTTCGATTGCATACGTGCAGTCGCGCAGGAGTATCACCCGGTAGTTGCGCCACAAGGCGTCGATCATCGTGGCGCCCAGGCACATGTCCAGCGCAAACCCGACACACACCAGCGTCCTGACTCGGAGGTTACGGAGCAGCGTGTCAAGCCTGGTATCGAAGAAGCCACTATGCGTGTGCTTACGGACGAAGTAGTCGCCGTTCTTGGGCTCGCTGAACCGGTTGTACTTCAGAACGTTGGAGTCGCCGTTGTAGTACTCGCGCGGGTCGACCCGGTCCTCACTGTAGAGATCGTCGACGTCAACGTGCTGCGTGTCCCACTTGCTCTCCCAGTACGCCGACTCGCGCAAGTCGATCTTCGGGGCACTGTTCGCCAGGTAGATAACCGGGAGCCCAACCGATCGAGCTGCGTCCAGGGCTGGCGCGATACGTTCCCGGATCAGGGTGCTCGATTCCGATGCGCTGTGGTCTGAGAGCATCCCCGAGTAGTTGCGGTTGCTGGCCCCGTCAGGTCCGTAGATGTCAACCGCGACGACGGCCGTCTCCGCAAGATCAAGAACGAGCTCCTTCTCGGCAAGGCCCAGGAACGATCCAGACGGGTACATCCTGTAGTAGCGACCACTTACCCTGAGTTCCTCAGTCATGGGTAGTTCCTCAGTCATGGGTAGTTCCTCAGTCATGGGTTGCCCCAGTTGCGAGCTGGCGCGAGGCAGAGGGATCGGACCCGCCAACGGAATCGCTCGGGCGCAGGTGACCTTTCACGCGAAGTCCGCGCCCCCGTTCACGTCAAGCACGGCACCTGTTACGAAGCTGGACAGGTCCGAGACGAGAAACAGGACGGCTCCGGCGATATCGACCGGTAGCCCAGCGCGCTTCATCAAGGTTGCGTCGATCATCGCTCGTTGGTCTGCTTCCGGTGTGAACGTCTCATGAAATGGAGTCTGGAGCACCAAGCCAGGAGCGATTGCATTCACCGTGATGTGCGGGGCGAGCTCCTTCGCCAGAGCCCTAGTGAGCCCAATCAGACCGGCCTTGGCAGACACATATGCCACCGTCCCCACTCCTCCCCCGTTTCTTGCCGCGAGCGAAGAAACGTTGACGATCCGCCCACCCGCGGGCATGTGGGGCACGGCTGCCCGAGCGCAATACATCGCGCTTGAAAGGTTGAGGTCAACCACGCGGGCCCAATGTTGGTCGGTCATCTCGCCCAAACCAACGCGGGCTACGAGCCCACCGGCGTTGTTGACGAGAATGTCGATGTGTCCGAAAGCCTCGGCCACATCCGCCATGGCTAGGTTCACCCGGTGGCTGTCACATACGTCAACCTGGAGGGCAAGGGCCCTTCGGCCGAGAGCCTGGATCGAGGCGACGGTGTCTGAGTCGCCATGCTGGTGGTACGTCACAGCGACGTCGGCGCCACTCTCGCCGAGGGCGATCGCGATTCCTCGCCCAATCCCGATATTGCCCCCTGTGACGACCGCAGTACGACCGGTCAGATCTATCTTCATGTTGTTCACCTTGCGCTCCCGACAGTCGAGCCCAGTTAGTACCGTCCGTAGTCAGCAGCGGTATCGAAGGCTGCCACGACGTTCGCCGGTGGCACGAGTGCCTGGATATTGTGAACGGCGGCGAAAACGAAGCCCCCGCCAGGGGCAAGATCATCGATTCGGCGCCTGACCTCGTCGGCGACCTGCTGCGGTGTCCCGAACGGAAGGACGTGCTGCGTGTCGACACCCCCGCCCCAGAAGACCACGTCACGCCCATAGGCCGCCTTGAGGCGTTTCGTGTCCATCCCCTGAGCGCTGACTTGGACGGGGTTGATGATGTCCACGCCGATCTCAATCAGATGGGGGATCAGGTCAAACGCTGCGCCGCAGCTGTGGTAGAAGATCTTCGCGTTCGTCTTCCGCTTCACGGCCTCGAACAATCGACGCTGGCGTGGCTTGATGAGCGTCGTATAGAACTCCGGGCTGACGATCCAGCTGTCCTGAGAGCAGATGTCGTCAGCGAACGTGAAGACGTGCAGATACTCTCCAACCGCGTCGAGGTAGGCGGTGGCGGCCTCGATGTAGGCGTCCGTGACGGCATCGAGGAGCTGCTCCGCAAACACGCGGTCAGTGAGCATCGCCATCAAAGCATCTTCGAGACCAACGAGCTTCCAGGCCTGCTCGAAGATCCCACCGATTCCCATGAAGGATCCGCCGACGAGCGCATGGTCCGTTTTCTCGTACAGGGACCTGGCCCGTGCCCGCAGCTCCGAGGGCGCCTCGATGCGCGGTGGCCATGGGTACGCCTCCAACCCCGCGAGGCTGGCCTCCTTGATCGGGAACTCGACTCGGTCGAAGTAGTAGCCGGTCTCCTTCGGCATCCGGAGCTTGATTCCCCAGCGATCGAAATAGGCGAAGTAGTCGCCGTCGTCGACGATGTCAGGTGGCGGGATAGTCCCCGGCGAAACGTGGACGACGCGGGTGTCGACGGACAATCGCCTGAGGAGGTCATCCGAGGTGTACGCCAACTGCTGAACGTGGTCGATGATCGCGATTTCCTCGGCCGGAAGAGCGAGGTGGTCCCGGAGTTGCCCGTAGGTCGAGGCAGCGATCGAGGTCGTCGATGAGCCGCCGAGGTCAACGGGTACGCGGTCGGGTTCCCGGTGGTTCAAGGCCGCCAGCACTCGTTCACGCGGATTCATGGTTTGCCTCCTCGGCGGGGTCGGCGGCAACTCGGGTGACGCGGCTCGCATTGGCACATCGGCACGCGGGTCCGGGGCCATCGTGGCAGCGGCACGATCTGGGACAGGTCGTGGGCAGCCGTGGTTACCACGACTGCCCACGAGTTCCCAGACGCTGTGACCTGACCTAGTCCAACGTCCTCACAGGGCGCATTGGCTGATCCACTTGTCGATGTTGTCCTTTGTCACCGGTGCCGTCGGTGTCAGAACCTGGTTGGAAACGAGCCGATCCTGCCAGAGATCGTAGGCGGCTCGGACGGTGTACACGCCGATCATGTAGCTGGTCTGCAGCGCAGTCCCGGCGTACGTACCGTCCTTGATGGCCTGGCACGCCTGCTTGAAGCCGCCGACACCGTAGACTTTGATCTGGCCCTGCTTTCCGGCTGCCTGGATGGCCTGAAGTGCGCCCAGCCCCATCCCATCGTCCGACGCCATCACCGCATCGATGTTCGGGTACTTGGTGAGGAAGGCGTTCATCACTGTGACGGCTTCGTCCTTGCTCCAATGGGCCGTCTGAGTGCTGAGCACGTTGAAGGTCGCACCCGCGTCCTTCCAGCCTGCCTCAAGCCCGGCCTGCCGGTTGATCACGTCCGTCTGGCCCGGGTTCCCTTGGATGATCACCACGTTGCCCTTGCCGTCCATCGCCTTGGCCATCATCTGGCCGACGGCATATCCCTGATCGTAGGATTGGGCGCCGACGAACGTCCTGGTGTACGCCCGTCCCTCGGCGTTGGTATCGGCGTTGAACATGACCACTGGGATACCCGCATCGAACGCGGCTTTAAGGCTCGGAATGACGGCCACAGGATCGACTGCATTCACGGCGATGACCGAGGGCTTCTTAGTGATGCAGTCCTGAATCATGGACGCCTGCTTCTGCGGGTCCGCAGCCGGGTCAAACTGCGTGATCTTCGCGCCGTCGACCGCAGCCTCAGCGTTCATGCCATCGATGATCTGGGTGATGGATGGGTGGTCTGCGCTGTTCTGGACGGAACAGATGGTGAACGACGAGGAGCTCGCCCCTGAGCTGGCAGCGGGAGATCCCGTCGCATTGCTGCTGCAGGCGGTCGCAATCAGGCCCACCATTGCCATGATCGCCAGGAACCTTCGAGAGAACATCCGTACTCCTCCGTTGAGATCGTCTTGTGCCGGTTGGTCAAAACGGCCAGCTGATTAGGGCTCTCGCCATCACGCCACCTCCTTCCGGGTCGGCCGCATGCCTCGGACAAGCGAGGCGAGCGAGGTGCGGCCTGCAAGCCTCGCGTTGAGGGCGTCGAACACCACGACCACGATCAAGATCACCGCCGTGATGCCGATTTGGTAGTAGGTAAAGACCCCGAGAGCGTTGAGACCATTCGCGAGGGCTCCGAGGACTGTGATGCCGATCAATGCGCCCCCGACGCCGCCACGACCTCCAAACATGCTTGAGCCGCCGATGATCGCTGCGGAGATCGATAGCAGCGCTGCGTTGGCACCGACCTGAATGCTCCCGGAATTGAGGCTGGACGCCAGTAACACGCCAGCCACGCCCGACAACGTGCCGGCAATCACGTAGGCGAGGAACGTGTGCGACCCCACCGCGATGCCGGAGACGAACGCGGCTTCGGGGTTCCCGCCAACGGCGTAGAGGTTCCGGCCGACTCGCGTATAGGCCAAGACGAGGTGCAGCAGAACGGCGATCACAGCCATGATCACCACCGGTGTCGGGACGATGCTCAGCCAGCCACCGCCCAGTTCGGTGAATTCCGGGATCCGTCCCGCAATCGGCTGTTGGTTCGTGTACGTAAGGAGCGCCCCGGTGACCAGATTCATCGTCCCGAGAGTCACGATGAAGGGGTTCACGTGTGCTCGTGTGACCAACAGCCCATTGACCGCACCAATGATCGTCCCGAAAAGGACGGCGATGAGCACTGCGGGCCAAAGACCCCAGGGCTGCAGACCGACCGCCAAGGCCGATGACATCGCGAGGACGGCGCCCACCGAGAGGTCCATGCCGCCCACGAGCAGCGCGACCATCTGGGCGAGCGCGACCGGCGCATTGAGCGCGACCTGCCTAGCGAGATTCCCAAGGTTGCCCGAGCTGAGCGTGGCACCGCCCGACAGGAAGGCAAGCAAGATGACGAGCCCGATGAGGAAGAACAGGCTCCCGGGGGCATGGAGCCCCTCCTGCACTCTCCGCAGCAACTTCATGCTCTTGTTCCCCGCAGGACGCCATCCGCCCAGACGACTGTGAGGAAGACAACGCCCTTCGCGATCGTTTGTGCCTCGATTGGCACGTTGAGGAGGATGAGTAGATTCCCCAGGACGCCGAGGAGCATGACCCCAACCACCGTTCGGAGCGTGCCGCCGAAGCCTCCGAACAGACTCGTTCCTCCGAGTACGGCGGCAATGATCGAGTCGAAGAGATAGCCGACGCCGACGTTCGCGACGGTGCTCCCGTTGCGCGACGTCACGATCAGGCCGGCGAGTCCTGCAAGGACCCCGCAGATCACGAACGTGATCAGCTTGGCTCTCGCAACCCGAAGTCCCGAGAGGCGACCTGCCGTCTCGTTCGTGCCCAGGACAAACAGGGTTCGTCCGTAGGTGGTGCGTCGAAGCACGAACTCCAGGGCGACAGCGAGGCCTAAGAAGATGAGCGTCGAGTAGTAGACGCCACCGCCGAGCTGTCCCTGGCCGATTGAGGTGAATTCGGGTATCGGCGTGTACAGAGTCTTGGACTCGGTCAGCGCGAGTGCGACGGAGAATGCCAGCGTTCCCGAGCCAAGCGTGATGAGGAATGGGCTCGCGCCCGTCAGTACAACCACGCAGCCGTTGAAGGCGCCGAGCGCGGCCGCGATGAGCAAGCCGATCACTATCGATGGGACGAGCCCGAAGCCGTTCAGCTGTGCGAGGACGATCGCGACGCCGGCCAGCCCGACGGAGTAGCCGACGGACATGTCGAAGTTGGCGCTGATCAAGAGCAGGGTCTGGCCCAGCGCGACGATGCCCAGGACCGAGACCGCCCACAGGATGTTGAGGACATTCCGAGGGGTCAGGAAGACGTCAGACAGGACGCCCCCGGCCAGGAGGAGCACCACGAGCAACACCAGGGGCATCTGGTCGCGGATCGCAACCACGATCCAGCGGTTCCTGCCGTTTGCCACGGATGCAAACGGAAAGCGCAGCCTAGGCCCGCCCGAACCGACAGGATCGGTGTCGGCTTGGACCTGAGTCACGTCAGGCATTCGCGAACCCATTGACGGAGCGACGCTCCACCGATTGACCCGCCGCGAGCTGCATGACGGAATCTTGGGTAGCTGAGGAGCCCGAAACCGAACCGGCAATGCGGCCGCGGTGCATGACCACGATTCGGTCGCTCATTCCCACCACCTCGGGGAGATCCGAGGAGATCAGGAGGATACCCACCCGTTCGCGCGCGAGATCAACGATCAGCTGATGGATGCTCGCCTTCGCGCTGACATCGATGCCCCGCGTCGGCTCGTGCACGATCAACACGCGAGGGTTTGTGGCCAGCCACTTCGCGATTACGACGCGCTGCTGGTTACCGCCGCTGAGTGCGGACACGACCTGGCCGGGGCCAGGAGTCCGAATGGCTAGTTGCCCAATGAATCGTTTGGCGAGACGTCCCTCAGATCCGAAGTTGATGAGCCCAAGTCTCGACAAGACCTTGAGCGAGGCCAGACTGATGTTCCTCTCTACAGTGAAAGGCGTGACGAGACCTTGTGTCTTACGATCCTCTGGGATCAACGCGATCCCGCACCGGACAGCGTCATTCGGGGACTTGAGCTTCACGATCCGGCCGTCGACGGCGATGCTGCCCTCGCTAATGGATAGCGCGCCGAAGAGGCACAGCGCGAGCTCCGCCTGACCGGCCCCGATGAGTCCTGCGACACCGACGATCTCGCCTTTGTGAACGGTCAGGCTTATGTCTTGAAGGACTCCGGGGCGGCTCAGACCCGAGACTTCCAGGGCTGGCGCATCTCCGCTTGCGTGATGTGCCGGGTACATGTCGGTCATGTCGCGACCGATCATCATTCGGATGATGGAAGGAAGGTCGGTCGCCGCCGTGTCGACCGTTGCGATGTGCCGGCCGTCTCTCAGGACGGTCAAGCGGTCGCTGATCTCCTGCACCTCCTCGAGCCGATGCGAGATGTAGATCACTCCGAAACCGCGGCTTCGCAGGTCGCGGATCACCGAGAACAGGTGCTGGGTCTCGGTGTCGGTCAAGGACGACGTCGGTTCATCGAAGAGCAGAACCTTGGCGTCCGTGGAGAGCGCCCGGGCAATCGCCACCATCTGCCGTTGGGCAATTGACGCTGTGGCGAGGGTTTTCGAAGGATCGAGATCGATTCCAAGGTCGTCCAGGACCCGCCGAGCCTCCTGACGCATTGTTCGCCAATCGACAAACCTGCCGAATGTTGTCGGTTGCCGACCGAGGAAGATATTCTCGGCAACCGAGAGGGCGGGTTCGAGCGCGAGCTCCTGATGAACTGGGCTGATCCCCAGCCGACGCGCATCTACGGGGCTTCGAATGGCCCGTTCGACGGCGGCGAGTCGTACGACGCCGCTGTCAGGCTGATAGACCCCCGAGATGATCTTGACGAGCGTGGATTTGCCGGCCCCGTTCTCGCCGACCAGGGCGTGTACCTCCCCCTCATACAGGTCGAACGACACGTCCTCCAGTGCGACAACGCCAGGAAACGACTTGGTAATGTGCTCGAGCTGGAGCAGTGGGGCGCCCATGTCTCAGGACCGTGGCGGTCTTGGCTGATGCCAAGAGGGCAGGCTGGGTTGGCAACCCAGCGTCGACGGGCGCCCGAGCCAGGCCCCTTCGACGCGATATCCACGTGCTCCGCCCAGGAACAATGCAGGCCGCGCCCGTCCGGACTCGCTTCTCATCGGCGACTCGCGCCCTCTCGGCGACTCGCAGACCGGCCAGAGCCCTTTCGGTTAACCCCTACGAGGTAGGACCGGTCTGACCGGGGTACCCTAGAAGGGTTGGATCTGGTGGGTCAAGAGCCGCCTGGCCCTTGACGAACCAACGCAGTCGCGACTTATGCTACTGGAATGACTGGTCTTACCGCTCCTCGGGCGTCGGCTAGGGAGGAGATCGCTGCTGATCTTGAGGACGCGGTCCTGACCGGGCGTCTGGCTGCCGGCGACCAGCTCCCTTCCGAGCGCCAACTTGCCGCCTCATACCGTGCGAGCCGTCCAGTGGTGCGGGAGGTCCTCAGTGACCTGGCTGCGAGGGCCTGGATCGACATCGTGCCCGGTCGCGGCGCCTTCGTTTCGCGGCCGAATGCCGCCCATGGCGCGGCGCCGCTCGAGTTGCTCTTTCGGCGGCAGGGCGCGACCGTCCGCGATCTCACGGAGGCGCGGCTGATGCTCGAGTGCGAAGCCGCAGCACTTGCCGCTCAGCGAGCTGGGTTGAACGATGTTCATGCTCTCGAAGAAGCCCTCGTTGCCCTCGAGGGCGCCCGTTCAGCCGTCGAGCACATCCGTTGCGACCTTGCGTTCCATCTGTCCATTGCATCCGCCACGCACAATCCGGTGATTCAAACCATGCTGCTGGCGATTGCGCGGATGTCAGTCGAATTGATGGTTCAGAGCGTTGGTGACTCGCAAGCCATTGCAGCCAGCGATCGCCTCCACCGCTTGGCATTCGAGGCGATCAGAGCCCGAGATGCAATTGCCGCCCGACAAGCGATCCAGGAGCACCTGGCGGTGGCATCTCAGACGTACGGGCCCGATTACGAGGAACGCCTCGACTTGGTCGCCTCACGTGGCCTCCGTGCAATGGGCTTCACGAACGTAGAAGAGTTCGTCCGAGTCGTCATCGGAGGCAGTGGGCCGTAGCTGGATCGGCGCCGGGATTGTTCCCAATTGTGGCGCCGCACAGGTGCAGAGCATGTCTCGTCAAGCGAACAGGCACGGCACGCATCGAAGCCAAGTCGCCAGATGGGCTGCGCCCACTGCGCGACCAGATCAACGCATTCCCTCCGCGAGATCGTCGATCGCTAGCCATGCGGGCAGGTCCGCGTGATCCAGCCTGTTCGAACCGCCCTACTTGGCTGTGGGAAGGTCGCACGCATACACGCGAGGGCTTTCACCACGCTCGCACAGTCGGATTTCGTCGCCGTTTGCGACCCTACCGCCGAGAAGGCCGAAGCCCTTGCCAGGCAATTCGGCGTGGCCGCCTACACAAACCTCGAGGCCATGCTGGGCGAAGCGGCGCCGCAGATGATCTCGATCTGCACGCCTCATCCGTCGCACGCCGAGGGGGTTGTTGCAGCCGCCCAACACGGCGTCCACGCACTCGTCGAGAAGCCTCTCGCTGCGGACTTGCGCGGATGCGACCAAGCGATCGATGCGTGCCATCGCCACGGCGTGAAGCTCGGGGTGGTCAGCCAGCGACGCTTCTATCCCCCGGTGATCCGGTTGAAGGCAGCGATCGACGCTGGGAAGATAGGCCGGCCCATTCTTGCAGTCGTCTCGCTGCTTGGCTGGCGCGACCAATCGTACTACGCGTCCGATTGGTGGCGGGGCTCTTGGGAAAGCGAGGGCGGTGGAGTCCTGGTAAACCAAGCCCCGCATCTTCTCGACCTGCTGCTCTGGCTCATCGGACCCATCGAGACGGCGTTTGGTCTCTGGGACAACTTCAACCATCCTGACGTCCCAGTCGACGACACCGCGGTCGCCGCGATCCGCTTCAAGAACGCTGCCCTGGGCTGCCTTGTCGTGAGCAACTCCCAGACCCCCGGTCTCTACGGACGGATCCAGGTACACGGCTCCAATGGGGCCTCTGTTGGAGTCCAGACAGAAACCGGCTCATCGTTCATCGCGGGAGTCTCGACGGAGACGGCGCCTCCCGCCAACGATTTGTGGACCATTCCCGGTGAAGAGCATCTGCTGCCCATCTGGCAGAGTGAGGATCGACTGGCTGCTGGGGCTGCAGACCCCATAAGCTACTACCACGAACGCCAGATAGGCGACTTCCTCGACGCGATCGTGGACGATCGCGACCCCGTGGTGACCGGGCAAGACGGGCGGCGCGTCGTCGAGCTCTTTACCGCTGTCTACCGATCTCAGCGTGACGGCCGGTCCGTCAGTTTCCCGTTGCGTCCGGAGAGGCGGAAGGACCACGATGGGAGGCTGAACCGCACGCCGTTCAGCCGCACGCAGCGGAAGGGCTCCCCTTGAAAGCCCTCCTGCTGTCCGACGTTGGGCGCCTTGAGTATGTCGAGCTCCCAGATCCCGAACTTGGCCCGCACGACGTCCTGGTGCGGGTCAAGGCCTGCGGGATATGCGGAAGCGACCTGCACGGCATCGATGGGAGCTCAGGCCGGCGGATTCCGCCCCTAATCATGGGCCATGAGGCCGCAGGGATCATCGCTGCCGTCGGGGGTGCCGTGTCACGCTGGTTGCCGGGGGCCCGGGTAACGTTCGACTCCACGATCAGCTGTGGCGAGTGTTCCTATTGCCAGACTGGGCTCGTCAACCTGTGCGACAAGCGGAGAGTCCTTGGCGTGTCGTCAGACGAGTACCGACGGCAGGGGGCCTTCGCCGAGTACGTGGCGGTCCCTCACCACCTTCTGTATCGACTCCCCGAGTCCGTCTCCTTCGTGGAGGCAGCGATGGTCGAGCCCTTGGCTGTTGCTGCCCATGCCGTGTCGCGGGCGCAGGTGGGTCCGGATGGCACCGTGCTGATCGTAGGTTGCGGGGTGATCGGACTCCTCATTGTGCAGTTGCTCAGGGCCGCCGGGTGCCAACGCATCTTGGTTGTCGACGTCGATGACTACCGACTTGAGCGGGCCCTCGGCATGGGCGCGGTGGCCGCTTTCCGATCCGACCGGGACGGAGTCGAAGATGCAATCCGCGACTGGACGTCCGGACAGGGTGCTGAATTGGCGTATGAAGCGGTCGGGCTGAGATCGTCGGTTGAACTGACGATCGCTTGTCTCCGCAAAGGAGGCGTTGCGGTCCTCATCGGCAACCTCGAGAGAACGGTCGATCTGCCGCTGCAGACTGTCGTCACTCGGCAGCTGTCGCTGTTGGGATCGGTCGCCTCGGCTGGCGAGTATCCCGCGTGTCTCGACCTGATTGCCGCGCGAGCCATCGACGTGGGGGCGATTGTGAGCGTTGTCGCACCGCTCAGCGAGGGTGCGTCCTGGTTCGAGCGGCTCCATCGCGGCGACGAGCCGTTGTTGAAGGTGGTGTTGGAGCCATAGGCCGGGCCGGCTCATTCCCGCCTTGTTCCCCCTAGTCGGGGCGATCAGAACCCCAAGCCAACGTGTGGCGAGGAAAGGAGACCTGGATGGGGCACAGCCTGGCGATCCCAGATGGCGGCACCTTCGACCTAGTGGCACTGGGCGCCCTTGTTCATCGCCTCGATCCAGGAACCACACCATTTCGCAAGGCGACCCAATGCCAGATCCATGTCAGCGGCGCCGAGTTCAACGTGGCGGCCGATCTATCGGATTGTTTCCGGATGCGCACCGGGTTCGTGACAGCGATGGTCGACTACCCAATCGGCGATCTGGTGGCGGAGCGGGTTCGCGCGGCTGGAGTGGGTCAAGTCCCAGCACGTGGTGTAGCAGCAGACGCAACGCATCCTCGCGTCCC
>CAZVPS010000005.1:0-26937 GCA_964629105.1 uncultured Anaerolineaceae bacterium | reverse complement strand
GATGAACGACCAGCTGCAACTGTCCGAGGAGATGTCGGCCGGGACGGCCCGCCTGCGGGTGGACGTCCACGGCAGCGAGCCGCGCGAGCACGTCCTCGACGACCTGAACTTCCTCAACTACCGGCTCGCCGACGTCCGCATCTCCCCGGAGGTGACGCTGGACACGCCCGACATCGTCTGGCACCAGGACGGCGAGAAGGCGATCAGGTACGACGGCCGGGTGATGCATTTCACCGGCCCATGGCCCGCGGGCCCGATCCAGAAGGTCGTCGTCACGATGCTCGCGCTCCGGATGGAGGCGGTGGGCCTGCACCCGTTCCACGCCGCGGCCGTCCGCTACCGGGACAGGACCATCGTCTTCCTCGGCGGCGAGTCCAACCACGGCAAGAGCATGGGTCTCATCGAGGCCGGTCGCCGTGGCGGCCGCCAGGTCGCCTCCGAGACCTCGGTCATCGACGAGAGCGGCGTCGTGGTGCGCGGCTCCGAGGAGCTCTTCCTGCGGAAGCGCACCGAGGGCACCGAACGGGCCGACAAGGCCGCCCCGAACAAGGGCGTCGAGAAGTTCTGGGGCGAGCTGCCGACGTGGGACTTCTACACGGAGCCGACCAACGTCGACATCGTGATCGTGCCCGCGATCGACGGCAACTTCGATGCCAGCACGGGGGCGATGATCCCCTTCGAGCGCCAGTTCCAGACCCTCCACTCGCTCCAGAACTACTTCCTCACGAACGAGCTGCTCGCGGCCGGCTGGCCGATGCCCGTCGTGGACACCGACCCCCTGCGCAAGGCGCGGGCTGCTTTCGTCGAGCGCTTTGCCGAGCGCCCGTACTACTTCATCCGGGCGGCCACCCCCCAGGTGCTCCTGGACGAGGTGGACAAGGTCCTCTGACGACGGGGGCGGGAGCGATGCACACCTTCGAGTACGCTCGGCCGGCGACGCTGGCCGAGGCGGTGGCCCTCCTGGAGGCGCACGGACCGGAGGCACGGCTCCTCGCCGGGGGCACGGACCTCGTCATCCGGCTCCGGGACGGCACGGCCCGGCCGGTCGTGGTGGTCGACGTCAAGCGAATCGCCGAGCTGCGCCCGGCGATTCGCGAGGCGAACGGGCGCGTCACGATCAGCGCCACCACGGTGATGACCGACATCGCCGCCGACGAACGGGTGCGCCGCCACTTCCCGGCCCTCGTCGAGGCCGCGGCGGTCGTCGGCTCCGTCCAGATCAGGAACCGGGCCACCCTCGCCGGCAACGTGTGCAACGCCTCGCCGGCCGCGGACACGGCCCCGTCGCTCCTCGTCTACGGGGCGGTCGTCGTCGCGGCGGGACCGGGCGGGACCCGGCGCATCCCCGTCGACGATTTCTTCGTCCGCTCCGGGGTCACTACCCTGGCCCGCGGCGAGCTCGTCAGCGCGATCGAGCTGCCCGTGCCCGAGCGGCGGATGGGAGCCGCGCACGTGCGGCGCACGCGGCGTCGCGGTCACGATCTCGCGTCCGTCACGCTGTGCTGCGCGGTGGACGAGGCCGGCGTGACCCGGCTGGCCTACGGAAGCGTCGGCCCCCGCCCCGTGCTCGTCGTCGACGAGAGCGGGGTCCTGGCGGATCCGGCCGCCCCGGACGACGCGAAGGCGGCGATCTTCGAGCGGATGTTCGCGGGCGCCAGCCCGTCGCCTCGCTCGATGCGGGCGAGCCCCGAGTACCGCCTGGCGATGCTGCGCGTCCTGGGCCGACGGGCGCTGCGGATGGCGATCGACCGGCTGGCGACGGGGGAGTGACGAGATGACCCAGGTGATCCCCATCCAGGTGACCGTGAACGGGCGCCGGCGCGCCCTCCTGGTGGCCCCTAATCACACGCTGCTGGACGTCCTTCGCGACGACCTCCAGCTGACGGGCACCAAGGAATGCTGTCTCGTCGGCGAATGCGGCGCGTGCACGGTCATCGTCGACGGGCGCCCCATCGACTCCTGCCTGGTGCTCGCGGTCGAGGTCGACGGCGCCGAGATCACCACGGTCGAGGGACTCGCCGTCGATGGGAACCTGAGCCCGCTCCAGCAGGCGTTCCTGGACAAGGGCGCCGTGCAGTGCGGCTTCTGCATCCCCGGCCAGCTCCTGTCGGCCCACGCCCTCCTGGCCGAGAACCCACACCCCACCACCCCCGAGATCCAGGAGGGTCTCGCCGGCAACCTGTGCCGCTGCGCGGGCTACCAGCAGATCACCGAGGCGGTCCTCGCGGTCGCCGAGGGGACCGACCGATGAGAACGGATCGAATCGGCGGCTCCCCCAACCGCGTCGGCGGCGTGGGCCGGGTCACCGGCAGCCAGCAGTACGTGGCCGACATCCGGCTCCCCGACGTCCTCGAGGTCAGGCTCGTCGCGCTCGACTGCCCCCGCGCCCGGGTCGTCTCCATCGACACGAGCGCCGCCATGGAAGTGCCCGGCGTCCGCCTCGTCATGACCGCGGCGGACCTCCCCCAGCCGGTCCCGCGCTTCGGGCCCCAGTTCCAGGACCGCCCGGTCCTGGCCGTGGGGGAGACGAAATACCACGGCGAGCCCGTGGCAGCGGTGGCGGCCGAGACGAAGGACGCGGCCGAGGAAGCCGCGCGCCTTGTGCGGGTCGAGTACGAGGAGCTGCCGGCCATCTTCAGCGTGGGTGCCGCTCTCGACCCCGCGGCCGTTCTCGTCCAGGATCCGGCGCTTCGCCCGAACGACCCGCTGGCCGGGACGAACATCCTGCGCGAGCACCACTTCGGCTGGGGCGACGTCGACGCGGTCGCGGCGTCGGCAGATCTCGTCGTCGAGAACACCTACACGTTCCCGATGGTGACCCATTTCGCGATCGAGCCCCACGGCTTCATGGCGGCGCCGGACGGCGACGGGATCGCCGTGTGGAGCACGATCCAGCACCCGAACTGGCTGCAGAAGACCATCGCGGCGATCCTCGACCTGCCCCTCGCGAAGGTCCGGGTCTTCGCCCCGGACCCCGGCGGCGGCTTCGGCGGCAAGCAGCACACGAAGCTCGAGCCGCTCGTGGCGTTCATGGCGCTCGCGACGGGCCGGCCCTGTCGCCTGATCCTCACCCTCGAAGAGACGTTCCAGGCCGTCCGACGCAACTCGACCGAGGTGCGGGTCCGAGCGGGCTTCCGCTCCGACGGCACGCTGCTCTTCCGGGACATCGAGGCCAACTACCTGGTCGGCGCCTACGCCGACATCGCCGACCGGACGGTGACGAAGGGCAGCTACGCCGCGTGTGGGCCGTACCGGGTCCCGGCGGCGCGGATCGTGGCGCGCAGCATCCTTTCCCACACCACGCCGTCCACCGCGTTCCGCGGCTTCGGCAACCCCCAGCCCATCTGGGCCGTGGAGTCGAACATGGACGAGGCGGCCCGCGCGCTCGGCGTCGACCCGCTGGAGATCCGCCTCCGCAATCTCGCCCGCAGGGGCGAGGCGTTCAACCCCGGCGACACGCCGGCCGACGGGGACTGGGAGCAGACGGTGCGCCGCGCCGCCGAGCTGATCGGGTGGGGGAGCCCGCTTCCGCCCGGGCGCGGCCGCGGGATCGCCGTCGGCATGAAGTCGGGGCCGACGACCGGTCTCTCGTACTCGACGGTTCGGCTCCTCGCCGACGGCAGCGTCATCGTCTACGCGGGCACGTCCGACATGGGCCAGGGCGCGCGCACGGTCTTTGCCCAGATCGCCGCGCAGGAGCTCGGGGCACCGATCGAGTGGATCACCGTCGTGATGGGCGACACGGCCGTCGTCCCGTACGACCAGCAGACCTCGGCCAGCCGGTCGACGGTCCTCATGGGGAACGCGGTCCTGCTGGCCTGCCGGGACGTCCAGGCGAAGCTCCGTGCGATGGCGGCTCGGCTCCACGGGGTTGACGAGGCCCAGATCGTCGTGGAGCGCGGCGTCGTGCGCCTGCCGGGCCGCGATCTCCCGATCCTCGAGATCCTCAAGCCCGGTCTCGGACGGCTCGGCGGCGAGCTGATCGGGAACGGCGAGATGCGCAAGGACGCCGAGCCCGACCACCCGCTCGGCGGAAGCGCCTCCTTCTACGAATTCAACTGCACGGCCATCGAGGCCGAGGTGGACGAGGAGACCGGCGACATCACCCTGGTGAAGCACGTCACCGTGTCCGACGTCGGCAAGGCGCTGAACCCGCTCCAGGCCCGGGGCCAGGACGAGGGCGCCGCGATCATGGGCCTCGGCCACACCCTCATGGAGCACTACATCTACGACGAGAAGGGCCGGATCCGGAACCTCGGCGCCATCGACTACCGGATTCCGACCAGCATGGATCTCCCGCTCGAGCTGCACAGCGAGATCGTGGAGAACGGGGACGGCCCAGGTCCGTATGGATCGAAGGGCATGAGCGAGGGCGGCCTGCTGTGCGTCGCGCCCGCGGTCGCCGCCGCCGTGCGGGACGCGACGGGCGTCGTGATCCGCGACCTGCCCCTCACGCCGGAGCGCGTCTGGCGGGCATTGCGGGGCCGGCCGACACCATGAGCCGCCAGGAGGGCGTGGGGTGACCACTCCGTTCGACACCGGCCCCATCGGCGGGCTGCCGCCGGAGCAGCTCGTGAAGGCGGCGGGCCTGGTCCGCGAGGGCCGGATGATCTCGCTGGCGGCGGTCCGCTTTCCGGGCATGCCGCTCTTCCCGGGGCACCCCCCGTTCCAGGTCCTCAACTACCGCACGCCGCGCGGGATCCGGGTGACCGGCGCCAAGCCGTGGGGCCCGGTCAACGACGCCGGCCTCGGCTACATGGCCGAGTACGTCATGGCGACGTCTCATTCCGGTGCTCACATGGACGCGCTCGCCAACATGACCGTCGAGGACGACATGCACTGGTACGGGGGCGGCAACGCCGACGAGCACCTGACCGATTTCGGCCCGGTGCACGGGGACGCCTCGGGGATGCCCCCGTTCTTCACCCGGGGCGTGCTCATCGACGCCCCCGCCTTCCGCGGCGTGGACTGCCTGCCCAAGGGCTCGCCGATCGACGCGGCCGAGATGGACGCGATCTGCGCTGCCCAGGGCGTCACGGTCCAGCCCTGGGACGTGGTCGTCATCCGGACCGGCTACATGGGCCTATGGCCCGACGCCGAGAAGATGGCAGCCCACAAGACGCCGGGTCCCGACATCTCCACGGCGCGCTGGCTGCTGGAGCGCGGCGTCGTCGCGACCGGCACGGACACCGAGACCTACGAGGTCCAGCCTGCGCCGGATCCGGGCCCCACCGGGAACCCGCAGCCGGTCCACACGGCGCTCCTCATCGAGAACGGCGTCTACATCATGGAGAGCCTCGACCTCGAGGAGCTGGCGCGCGAACGCGCCTACGAGTTCCTCTTCGTTGCCCTTCCCGTGAAGATCCGGGGCGCCACCGGGTCGATGGTCGACCCCGTCGCCGTCATCTGAATCCCGATCCGAAGGAGGCCGTTCCGTGTCCCAGACCATGCAGGCGCTCGTCGTCCTCGAGCCGAGCCGGATGGAGATCCGCGAGGTCCCCGTTCCGGCTCCGGGGCCGAACGAGGTGCTGGCCCGCGTGCGGGCGGTCTCGATCTGCGGCACGGACGTCCACCTGATCCGGGGCGACTACCCGGGCTTCTGGCCGCCCGCCTTCCCGTTCATCCCGGGCCACGAGTGGGCCGGCGAGATCGTGGAGCTCGGACCGGGAGTCGAGCTGTACGGCTGGAAGGTCGGCGACCGGGTGGCCGGCACCTCGCACGATGCCTGCGGCGTCTGCCAGAAGTGCGTCGAGGGCCGCTACAACCTCTGCGAGAACTACGGCAAGCCCGGTCTCCACAAGCAGTACGGCCACAACGTCCAGGGCGCGGACGCGACGTACGTCGTCCAGGGCGTGAAGACGATCTTCCCGCTCCCCGACGGCCTCTCCTTCGACGAGGGCGCCGTCATCGACCCAGCCTCCATCGCCCTCCACGTCGCGAACCGCGGCGAGGTCGCTCCCGGCGACACCGTCGCGATCACCGGTGCCGGCGCGATCGGGCTCCTCGGCGGCGACGCGGCCCGGATCCGGGGCGCGGCCCGCGTCATCCTCATCGAGCGCAACCCGGGCCGGCTTGCGAAGGCCGCCGCGATGAGATTCGAGACGGTCGACTCGAGCGCCGGCGACCCGGTTGCGGCCGTCCGGTTCATGACCGGCGGGTTCGGTGCCGACGTCGTCCTGGAGTGCGCCGGGGTTCCGATCACGGTGCAGTGGGGCCTCGGCATGCTCCGCCGTGGCGGCCGCTGTGCCGCGGTGGGGATCCCGACCCAGGGCGTGGAGATCGCGATGCAGAGGCTCGTCCTCGACGAGCTGGAGCTGGTCGGATGCCGCGCCACGGCCGGCGAGATGCGCCGGGTGATGCCCCACGTCGAGCAGGGCCGGATGCGCGTCCGGGAGGTCATGACCCACCGGTTCACGCTCGCCGACTACGAGCAGGCGATCGCCACCTTCAACGACCCCGCCAGCGGGGCGATCAAGATCATCGTCGCGCCCTAAAGGCCGGCCCGCGCCCCGCGGCGCGGGCGGCTCGGCGTTCAAGGAGCCGCCCCGTGAGCTACGTCTACGACTGCGACCACCGCCATGGCCTGACCTTCGCGGAGATGAAGCAGCTCATGGGCGGCAAGGCCGCCAACCTCGCCGTCATGGCCCTCGATCTCGACCTGCCCGTGCCCCCGGCGTTCACCATCACGACGGCGGCCTGCAACCAGTACCTCGCCCACGGCTGGCCGGACGGCCTCGACGAGGAGCTGCGGGAGCACATGGCGCGGATCGAGCGCCTCGTGGGCCAGGGGTTCGGCGACCCGGCGAACCCGCTTCTCGTCAGCGTCCGGTCAGGTGCCCCCATCTCGATGCCCGGCATGATGGACACGATCCTCAACCTGGGGCTCACCACGGCGACGACGGAGGGCCTCGCGGCGTCCTCGGGGAGCGAGAAGTTCGCCGCCAACTGCCGCCGCCGGTTCGTCGCGATGTTCCGCGACATCGTCGGCGTGGATGAGGTTCCCGAGGACGCCTGGGCGCAGCTCCGGGCGGCGGTCGAGGCCGTCTTCCGCTCGTGGAACAGCGATCGGGCGCGCACCTATCGGGAGCACGAGGGAATCCTCGACGACCTGGGGACGGCGGTCACCGTCCAGGCGATGGTCTTCGGGAATCGCAGCGTCGATTCCGGCACCGGCGTCCTGTTCACGCGCAACCCCGCGACGGGTGAGCCCGTCCTCTACGGGGACGTGATGTTCAACGCCCAGGGCGAGGACGTCGTGGCCGGCACCCACCAGACCGAGCCGATCACCATCCTCGACGAGCGGATGCCCGAGGTCGGCCGGGAGCTCCGCGCGTACGCGACGCGGCTGGAGCGCCACCACCGGGACCTCTGCGACATCGAGTTCACGATCGAGCACGGGAAGCTCTGGATGCTCCAGTGCCGGATCGGAAAGCGGAGCCCGCAGGCCGCGCTCCGGATCGCGGTTGACATGGCCGAGGACCCGGACTTCCCGCTCTCCCGGGCGGACGCGGTCCAGCGCGTCGCGGCGCTCCTCGTCGATCCCCCCAGGACGTCGACCGAGCGGGGCGACGTCGGCCCGGCCCTGACCAGGGGACTCCCGGCCTCGCCCGGCGTGGGCTGCGGCGAGATCGTCACCTCCCCCGACGCTGCGGTCGAGGCGGTCGAGGCCGGGCGGACCGTCATCCTCGTCCGGTCCCAGACGTCGCCCGACGACGTCCACGGCATGGCCAGGGCTGCCGGGATCCTCACCGCCACGGGCGGCCTCGCCAGCCATGCCGCCGTCGTTGCGCGCGGTTGGGGGATCCCGGCCGTCGTCGGCGCGGCGGGCGTGGAGGTCGCCGAGGGCGGCGTCGTCATCGGCGGCCGGGCCCTGGCCGTGGGGGACGTGATCACGATCGACGGCACCACCGGCGAGGTCTTCGCGGGAGCCGTCGCCGGCACGACGACCGTGGTGCCCGAGGCGGCCACGCTCCTCGGCTGGGCGCGCGAACACCACATCGCGCTGGGCGACGGCCCGGTGCCGGACGCCTGCCCGGCGACCAGTGCCGGCGCGGCCGAGCCTCCCCCCGAGCCTGCCGCCGAGCCTGCGGCCGTCACGGCCGACGACGTCCTGCGGGCGCTGGTCGTGAAGGGCTACGCCACCCCGGAGGGCGCGGCCACGGCCCTCCTTGCGACGCCGGAGGAGATGAGCGAGCTCCTCGACCGGCTCGTCGCCGACGGCCTCGCCGAGATGGCCGCCGGATCGTTCCGGCTGACCGCCGACGGCAAGAACGTCGGGAGGGAGAAGATCGCCGCGGACACCGAGCGCTGGGGTGCGGACGACGCCGGCGCGGCGCTCGACGCCTTCCTGGCCCTGGACCACCGGATGAAGGAGACCGTGACCGCCTGGCAGATGCGCGAGGTCGACGGCGCCCAGACCTTCAACGACCACTCGGACCCGGCGTACGACACGAAGGTGCTCGACGATCTCGCGGGCCTTCACGCGGACGCCTCCGCGTGGCTGACGCCGCTCGTCGCGGGCCTCCCGCGCCTGTCTGCCTATCGCGAGCGCCTCGACCGAGCGGCAGCCGCGGCCCGGGGCGGAGACAACCGCTACGTCGCCTCGCCGCGCGTCGACAGCTACCACGGCGTCTGGTTCGAGCTGCACGAGGACCTGATCCTCCTCGCGGGCCGCAACCGGGCCGACGAGGTCGCCGCCGGGCGAGCCTGAGCGGGCTCGATGGGTGACGACCGACAACAGCATTGACAAGAATGCTCGATTATTTATGATCGAGGATACGCGGGGCATGCCCCTGATCTCGTTCTCTAGTCCGCACGTGCCCGGGGAGCCTTGAACATGCCGGAACCGTTCGCGCTGAACCTTGACGCCGTTCTCAACCGGCGCTACCCGATGGTCGACCGCATCGATCCGAAGAAGACCGCGCTGATCGTCGTCGACATGCAGCGCTTCTTCCTCGAGCCCGATCAACCCGCGTACCTGCCCGGCGGCGATGGCGCCCCGTCGGCCGAGACTGTCGTGGCGAACACCGTCCGGGCCGTCGACCTCTGCCGGCGCCACGGGATCCCGGTGATCTGGTCCCGCTGGGGTCTCCGGGGCGACGGGTGGGATGTCGGCCGTTGGGCGCCGAAGTGGCCGACCTGGCACGCCGGCACGCCAGAGGGCCCAAGCTGGGAGAACCCCGCCACCCAGATCGTCGACGCCCTCAGGCCAGCCTCGGGGGAGCCCGTCTTCGAGAAGAGCCGCTACTCGTCGTTCTGGGGTACGGCCCTTGACTCGTTCCTCCAACACCTCGCCGGCGTCGACACGCTGATCATGGTCGGCGTCACGACCGGGTTCTGCGTCCGCTACACGGTTGAGGATGCTTTCTCGCGCGACTACCGCGTGGTGGTCTTGGCGGACTGCACGACCGCGATCAACGATCCGATCAGCCCCGACAACCCCGGCAGCGGCCAGTACATCGCCGCCCTGCGCGATTTCGCCATCGGGCTCGGTGACGTCTGGACGCTCGACGAGCTCACGCGGCACCTCGAGTAATCGCCGGCGCACGCCCGCCGCACGGAGCGCGGGAGCCCAGCCAGCAGCCAGCAGCAGACAGGAGGTGGCAACCAGAGCAGACTGGCTCGCCGGACTCGCGATGGCGCCGGCCCGGAGTGCCAGGCCATCGAACGTGGGACGGCACTACTGGACAGGAGGCGAAATGCCAGAGCCGTTCACGCTGGACCTGGACGCCGTTCTCAACCGGCGCTACGCGATGGTTGACCACATCGATCCCAAGAAGACCGCGCTGATCGTCGTCGACATGCAGGGGTACTTCCTCGACCCTGATCAGCCCGCCTACCTGCCCGGAGGCAACGGCGCGCCGTCGAGCGAGACCGTGCTCGAGAATGTCGTCCAGGCCGTCGATCTCTGCAGGCGGCACGGGATCCAGGTGATCTGGTCGCGCTGGGGACTCCGGGGCGACGGATGGGACGTCGGGCGCTGGGCGCCGAAGTGGCCAACCTGGCACGCCGGCACGCCCGATGGACCGAGCTGGGAGAACCCGGCCATCGAGATCGCGCCTCCGTTGAAGCCCGGCCCAGACGAGCCTGTCTTCGACAAGAGCCGCTACTCGTCGTTCTGGGGTACCCCCCTGGACTCGTTCCTCCGTCACATTCCCGATGTCGACACGCTGCTCATGGTCGGCGTTACGACCAACTTCTGCGTCCGCTACACGGTCGAGGACGCCTTCTCGCGGGACTACCGCGTGGTGGTCCTGGCGGACTGTACGACGGCGACCAACGACCCGATCCAGGCCAAGGTCCCTGGCAGTGGCCAGTACATCGCAGCCCTGCGCGATTTCGCCATCGGGCTCGGTGACGTCTGGACGCTCGACGAACTCACCCGCGAACTCGAGGGTTCCCGCACCCGCTAGGTGTGGTCTGCACCGAGGAGGAGCACCATGGCTGAATCCAGTCGCCCACCGCTTGGCTCGGAACTCCCCGTCATCGGAGGCGTGGGACGGCGTACGTTCCTGAAGGCGACGGCGGGGGCCGGGCTCGGCCTCGTCGTCGGAGCCCCATTCCTGGCCGCCTGCAGCCCCGCGCCCTCGTCGACCCCCGGCGCCACGGCCGCCCCAGGGGCCACGGCAACGCCCGGCGCGTCCGCGACCCCGGCGGCGGGGGAGCCCATCAAGATCGGCGGGCTCTTCCACCTGACCGGGGTCGGCGCGATCTGGGGGCCTCTCCAGCAGCAGCCGGCCACGCTCGCCGTCGAGGAGATCAACAACGAGGGAGGTGTTCTCGGGCGCCCTCTCACCCTCATCTCCGAGGATGACCAGACCGACCCCGACGTCTCGGTCCAGAAGGGCACGAAGCTCGCCCTGGAGGATGGCGTCGAGGCGATCTTCGGGCTCGTCTACTCCAGCACGCGCTCGGCGGTCGCGGCGAACGTCGCCGCGCGCTACAAGACGCCCTACTTCTACCCGACCTACAACGAAGGCGGCGTTTGCGGCCGCTACTTCGTGAACCTAGGCGCGCTCCCGAACCAGCAGCTCGACTTCTTCATTCCATACCTGATGGACCGGTTCGGCAAGAGCTTCTACTTCGTCGGCCAGGACTACGTCTGGCCGCGTGAATCGATCAAGTACTGCGAGAAGCTCATCACCGACAACGGCGGGACGATGGCGGGGACCGAGTTCGTCGCCTTCGGGACGACGGACTGGGGGCCCATCCTCGGCCGGATCAAGGCGGCGGCGCCGGACGTCTACTTCCCCTTCATCGGCGGCGACGACCTGATCTCGAACCTGCGCCAGTTCTTCGACTTCGGTCTCAACAAGGAGATCGGGCTCGCGAGCACGCTGCTCGATGAGTCCTTCATCCCGGTGCTTCCCGCGGACGTCCGCGGCGGCATCCCGTGTGCCGCGTCGTACTTCATGGCGATCGACACACCGGAGAACAAGGACTTCCTCGCGCGCTTCCAGGCGCGATTCGGCAAGGACGCGATCGTCACGAACATCGGCGAGGGCACCTACGCCAGCATCTACATCTGGAAGGCGGCGATTGAGAAGGCAGGCAAGCTCGACAAGGACGCCATGATCGACGCCCTCCCCGATGTCACCTTCAACGCGCCCCAGGGTGAGATCTCCATCGAAAAGGGGTCGAACCACGCGAGGCTCCACCAGCTCATCGCCGAGACCAAGGCCGACGGGACGTTCCAGGTGCTCGAGGACTTCGGCCTGGTCGACCCGATCTCCAACTGCACGATCTAGCCCAGCATCGCCGACCGCCCGGCGGACGGCCCATCGCCGGCCCGGCGCATCAGCAGTGAAGGTGGATGCCGCCGACCGCGTTGCGGCCATCGGCGGCATCCACGGTGCCGACGGGAGAGGGATCCACCGCTCGTGGACACGGCGATCTTCCAGATCCTCAACAGCCTGACGCTGATCTCGATCCTGCTCCTGGTTTCGCTCGGCCTCACGATCACGTTCGGCCTGCTCGGGATCATCAACCTCGCCCACGGCGAGTTCTTCATGCTCGGCGCCTACACGGTCGTGATCGGGGGAGAGATCGGCCTCCCGATCATCGTGACCCTCATTGCCACCCCATTCGTCGTCGGGGCATTCGGGGCTCTCGTGGAGCAGTCCATCATCAAGCGGCTGTACACGAGGCCCCTCGACACGCTCCTCGCGACGTGGGGCCTGAGTCTCGTGGTCCGCCAGGTCGTGCTGATCGTCTTCGGGGCCCGCCAGCGCGGCAGCGATGCGCTGTTCAGCGGCACCGTGTCGATCCTCGGCGTGGACTACCCGGCGTACCGGCTGTTCATCATGGCGATGGCCGTGGCCGTCGCCACCGCCTTTTTCGTGTGGGTCTACCGGTCCGACTTCGGGGTCAAGCTTCGAGCCGTGATCTTCAACCGGGACATGGCTCGCGCGATCGGGGTCAATACCAGGCGAGTGGATCGAACGACGTTCGCCGTGGGCGCGGCGATCGCGGGTCTTGCCGGGGCCGTCATCGCCCCGCTCGGGACGATCAACCCCAACATGGGACTCTCCTGGCTGATCGACTCCTTCCTCGTCGTCATCGTCGGCGGTCAGGCAGCGAGCGGGGCCGTCATCGGCGCGGCGTTCATCGGTGGCTCGGAATCCACGCTGGCGTTCTCCATGCAGCCGGTCGTTGCGTCCGTCCTCGTGCTGATGATCGCGATCGTCGCCCTCCGCCTCCGGCCACAGGGCCTGGCGGGCAGCGGGAGCCGGTCATGACCGGGCAGCTGACTCCGGGATCGCGGGCGGGGGTGCGTTCGCTTCGATCGAGCCGGCTGCTGCTTCTGCTGGCGCTCGCCGCGTGCGCCGCCGCGATCCCTGCCGTCGCTTCGCCCTATGCCGTCAGCCTGACGACGCGATTCATCGTCTTCAGCATCCTCGCGCTGAGCATGGACCTCCTGTGGGGATACGGCGGGGTCGTCAGCTTCGGTCATGCCATGTTTTTCGGGCTCGGTGCCTATGCGATGGCGATCACCCTCACGCACGTTGCCGGTGTCGGCGGCACCTACCTCGCCCTGGCGCTCGGGGTCGGCGTGCCGGCAGCGCTCGCCGTGGCGCTAGGCTACTTCCTGTTCTACTCGGCGGTGTCCGGTGTCTACTTCGGCATCGTGACACTAGCCCTGGCCGTCGTCTTCGAGACGCTGGCCGTCGTCAACCGGAGCTTCACCGGGGGAATGGACGGGCTGTACGGGTTCGCCATCCCCACCATCGGGATCCCGGGTCTGGTCGAGATCGAGGTCTGGGGTACCGAGAACCCCTACTTCGCCGGCGTGATCGGCCTTGCCGTCTGCTACCTGCTGGCGCGATGGATCACTCATTCGTCGTTCGGGACCGCCATCAAGGCGATCCGCGACGAAGAATCGCGGCTCGAGCTGTTGGGGTACGACACGGCCTTCATCAAGACGATCCTCCTCGTGATCACCTGCGCCATGGCGGGCTTCGCTGGCTCTCTCTACACGACCGTCGGCTTCGTCTCGCCCCAGCTTCTCGGGGTGTTCTTCTCCACGCAGGTGCTCGTGTGGGTCGGCATCGGCGGCCGAGGCACCCTCGTCGGGCCGATCCTGGGAACGATCCTCGTCGGGTTCCTGCAGACGATCCTGAGTGGCGAGTTCGAGGACATCTGGCCGCTGTTCGTCGGCATGTTCTTCCTGCTCATCGTCCTGTTCTGGCCAACCGGCCTGTACCCGTTCATCCAGCGGTCGTTCAGCGCCGCCCGGCGGCGGCTGGGGTCGCCACAGGTGAGGGCGTGAGCGGCGCAATCCACGGCGACGCCGTCATCGCCGCGACGGGCCTGACGAAGCACTTCGGGGGCGTTGCTGCCCTCGACGATTTCTCGATCACCGTCGCCGACCGAGAGATCCGGTGCATCGTCGGCCCCAACGGCGCCGGGAAGAGCACCCTGTTCAAGGTTCTCTGCGGGCTCCTCAAGGCTGACGCTGGGAGCGTGAGCATCCTCGGCCACGATGTGTCGGGGCTGAATGCCCGCAGGATCGCCCGCATGGGCGTTGCCACCAAGCTGCAAATCCCTCGCGTCTTCCCGTCGCTCACCGTCCACGAGCACCTCGAGCTGGCGTCGCGCGTCGGGATGGGGGTGCCGCAGCTGCTGGGCTTGCGGCGCCGGAAGCAGGCCGTTGCCGCGGAGGCGATGATCAGCCAGCTGCTCGAGGATCTGGGCCTGGCGAAGACCCGGGACCGGTTGGCGCAGGAGCTCAGCCACGGCGAACGGCAGTGGCTGGAGATCGTCATGATGCTCGCGACGCAGCCCCGGATCCTGCTCCTAGATGAACCGGGTGCCGGCATGGCGACCGAGGAGAAGGCACGGACCGCGGAGCTGCTCCAGCGCCTCTCGGAGCGAATGGCCGTCGTCGTGATCGAGCACGATCTGGCGTTCGTCCAGCTGATCGCCCACAACGTCATGGTCATGCACCGGGGTCGACTCCTGACTCAGGGATCGTTCGACGAGATCTCGCGGGATCCGCAGGTGGGGCTCGTCTACCTGGGGAGTACAAGCACGTGAGCCTGTTGAGGGTCGACCACCTCCAGTCCGGATACCGCGGCGACGTCATCTGCGACGACATAACCCTCGCCGTCGAGCCGAACGAGATCGTCTGCGTGCTGGGCCGCAACGGTGTGGGGAAGACGACGCTGCTCCGGACGATCCTCGGGGCGGTGCCGCTCAAGTCTGGGACCGTGGAGTTCGATGGGCGCGACATCGGTCGCCTGAGCCCTGACAGGATCGCGCACCTCGGGATCGGTTACATCCCCCAGGGACGCCAGCTCTTCGGCAAGCTCAGCGTCCGCGACAACCTTCGCCTTGGCTCGGTGGCACGGTCCGGGCGGCTCGATGAACCTACCGACGCGATCCTCGACTATTTCCCGGTTCTTCGCGAGCGTCTCGGCCAGTCGGCCGAGACGCTCAGCGGGGGCGAGCAGCAGATGGTGGCGATCGCCAGGGTGCTGCTCGCCCGGCCGAAGCTCCTCCTCTGTGACGAGCCGTCGGAGGGACTCCAGCCCAGCATCATCGAAGACGTCGCCAGGGTGCTCAGGGCGGTGGCAGTCGACCTCGGGGCGGCGATCCTGCTGGTAGAGCAGAACATCCGGCTGGCCAAATCCCTTGCCAGCCGCGGCTACGTCATCGAGGGCGGCAGCGTCGTACAGGCAGGCCCCATCGAGGAGATCACGTCGGAGGACCTCCTCCATCGGCACGTCGCCTTCTCCCGCATGCAGACTGCTGCCGCCAACGGGGACCGTGAATGATGCTTGCCGGCTGCCGGATCGTCGTGACCGGGGCATCCAGCGGGCTCGGCGCGTACGCGGCACGCCATCTCGTCGGCCTGGGCGCCCACGTGCTCGCGGCCGCCCGTCGCGTCGACCGCCTCGAGCGGCTCGCCGCGGACCTGGCCGGCTCTCCGGGCCGGATCGTCGTGCACCGGGCGGACGTCAGCGTCGACGTCGACGCCCGGGCCATGGTCGCGGCCGCCGTGGAAGCGTTCGGCGGGATCGACGTGCTCGTCAACAACGCGGGGAGCGAGGTCCAGGGCCCCCTCGACGTCCTCGCCGACGCCGACTTCGAGGGGATGCTGCGGACCAACGTCGTGAGCGTCTTCGTCTGCACGCGGGCGGCCCTCCCCGAGCTGCAGAAGAGCCGCGGCGTCGTCATCAACCTGGGCTCGACGGTCGTCGCCCGGCCGCCGCGGGGCCGCTTCGGCTACGTGGCCAGCAAGGGCGCCGTCGAGGCGATGAGCCGGGCCCTCGCCCTCGACCTTGGGCGCGACGGGATCCGGGTCAACGTCCTGCGCCCGGGGATCATCCCGTCCGAGCTGCGGGGGATGACCGAGGAGGAGGAGCGGGCGAAGTTCGCGACCGGGATCGCCTTCGGCCGGCAGGCCCTGTCGGCGGTCGGCGACCCGCGCGACATCGCCGAGGCGATCGCCTGGCTCGCCGGCCCGGGCGGCCGCTTCGTGACCGGCGCCGTCATCGACGTCGACGGCGGCTACGTCCTGGGGGCGGCCGACATCCTGGCCTGACGCGGCCCCCGGCCGACGAGCGGCGGCTACCCGTTAGGGCGCGACGAGGATCTTTATGGCACCGCTGCTGCGATCGTTGAACGTCGCCAGCGCGTCCGCGTAGTCGGCGAGGGCGAAGCGGTGGGTGACCATCTCGCGGACCCGCATCCGGCCCTGCTCGACGTGGGGCATGACACGACGCATCTCGCCCGCCGAGGCGCGTGAGCCGACGAGCTCCAGCTCGTCGAGGACGAGCCGCTGCATTGCGATCTCCACCCCGACCGTCGGGATCCCGACCGCTGCGCAGCGGCCGCCGCGGCGGAGCATCTCGAGGGCCCACTCCACGGCCTCCGGGACGCCGGCGCACTCGATCGCCACGTCGGCGCCGAGGCCGCCGGTCATCGCCCGGACCGCGCCGACCGGGTCGCCGGCCGCCGTGTTCACCGTCTCGAAGCCGAGCGAGGCTGCCTTCGCCAGCCGCGCCCCGCGGCCCACGACGATGACCCGGCCCGCGCCCCGGATCCGGGCCGCGTCGCCGGCGAGGAGCCCGATTGCGCCGGCGCCGGTGATGACCACCGTGTCGCCCGGCGTCACGCCCCCGCGGTTCGCCACGTGGAGGGCGATCGACGCCGGGTCGATGAGCGCTCCGTCCTCGAACGTGAGCGCGTCCGGGAGGCGAAAGACGCACTTCACGCCGTGCACGACGTAGGTGGCGTCGGCGCCCTGGACGTTGTGGCCGTACTGGCGGTGGAGGCCCTGCTTGCCATAGTTCTCGCAGAGGTTGTAGCGGCCCTCCACGCATTCGCGGCAGACACCGCAGGCGTCGTGGGAGGTCCCCGCGACCCGGTCTCCGACCTGCCAGCCGTACAGCTCGGCCCCCGGCCCAAGCGCGGCGATCTCGCCTGCCCACTCGTGGCCGGGGGTGAACGGGAAAGACGGCGGCCAGAAGCCCGGGTAGTCGCCCCGGATCAGGTGGGCGTCGGTGCCGCAGATCGAGACCGCGCGGACCCGCGCCAGCACCTCGTTCGGACCCGGCGCCGGGACCGGCACTTCGCGGATCTCCAGGCGGCTCGGCTCGAGGACGACGAGCGCCTCCATGGTCTCGGACACGGTACGGCCTCCGTGGCGGGGTGGGGACGCCGGGTCGGGAGCGCCGGGCTGCGCGCGGGCGCGCTGCGGGATGCGGCGGGATCAGCTGCCGGGGATCGCGCCGGTCAGCTTGTCGTAGAGGGTCCCGGCGTTCCACGTCTGGATGTAGTCCATCATGTAGCCCTGCCCGACGTCGACGGGGCCGAAGCGGTCCTTGAAGTTGACCCGCGCAACGGTCTCCTCCCGCGTCCAGCCCTTCGCGACGGCGACCGCGACTGCCGTCTTCCACTCCATCAGGTGGGAGCGCTGGACGTCGAGGTACTGCTTCGTCACGACCGGGCCGTGGCCGGGGACGATCCAGTCCACGTCGAGGGTCCGGATCCGCTCCAGCGCCGCCAGCCACTCCTCCACGTCGGAGGTCATGAGCCAGGTCTGGCAGCCCGAGAAGATCGTGTCGCCGGTGAAGACGACGCGTTCCTCCGGGACGTGGACGGCGAGCTGCCCCGGGGTGTGCCCGGGCGTGTGGAGCAGGTTGAAGGTGTGGCCGCCGACACGGAGAGTGAGGTCGCCGGTGAAGACGATCGTGCCCTTGTTCGGGTCGCGGTAGTACTCGTCGCGGTCCGGGAAGATGGCCTCGCCCTCCGGGTCGTCCGTCGGGAGCGCCTCCTTGGCGTACGCGAACGGGTCCAGCTCGGGGTAGACCACCATGAACCGCTCGTAGAGGCCGCGGTGGTTGACCACGGTCCCGGCGCCCTTGAAGTAGTAGTTGCCGAAGATGTGGTCGACGTGGTGCTCGGTGTTGATCAGGTAGCGGATTGGCCCGTGCGACTCGGCCAGCCGCCGCATCTCGACGGCCTTCGTGGGGAGCTGCGGCGTGTCGATGACCACCACGCCGTCGGATGTCGTGACGAAGCCCGGGTTGCAGCCGCGCAGCTTCGTCTCCGCGACGACGTTGGGTGTCACGTTCTCCATGGCGGGGGCTCCAATCGGATGGCTACTGGGTGGCGGTCAGGCCGCCGTCGATCCCCAGGATCTGGCCGGTGACGAACGACGAGGCGTCCGAGCAGAAGAAGAGCGCGGCGCCGGCGAGATCGCCCGTCCCGCCCACGCGGCCGAGCGGGATCCGGCTGACGATGCCTGCCTTGAAAACCGGATCGTCGAGGAGCATGGCGACCTGCGGCGTGTCCACGAAGGTCGGGGCGATCGCGTTGACGGTGATCCCGTGCTTGGCCCATTCGGTGGCCCACTGGCGGGTCAGGGAGCTGATGGCGCCCTTGGCCGCGACGTAGGCTGAGTAGCCCGCGTTGATCCCCAGGGAGGCGCGGACCGAGGAGATGTTGAGAACGCGCCCGCCGCGGCCCCCGGCGATCATCGCCTTGACTGCGGCCTGGGTCGCGCAGAGGGTGCTGCGGACGTTGATCTCGTAAATCCAGTCCCACGCGTCGCGCGGGTAGGCCTCGGCGTCGAAGAGGACCTTGCCGGCCCCACCACCGACGGCGTTCATGATGATGTCGAGCCGCCCGAACCGCGCGACGGTCGCGGCGACGACTCGCTCGCACTCGGCCTCGCTCGTGACGTCCGCGCCCAGGGCAAGGACCTGCGCTCCCGTGGCCCGAATGGGACCGGCGGCCGCCTCGGCGCGCTCGTCGGTCTGGTCCACGATCACGACGTGGGCCCCGGCTCCGGCGAAGGCCGCCGCCATCGCAGACCCGATCGCGCCGCCGCCGCCGGGGACCAGGGCGACCCTCCCATCGAGGCGGAACAGGTCAGGCTGGTTCATTCATTCATCCCTCCCGGTCCGGGCGTGGCCCGGGGACCGTCGTTTCGTGCATGATCGTCGGACGCATCATCGATTATCGAGGATACGCCTTCGCGCCGTCGAGGTCAACGACGAGGCGGCACGTGGGCGATCGGCGTCGTACCCTCCCGCTATGACATATCCCGATTCCGCCGCGCCGCCGTCCCGCACCTTCCGAACCGCCGAGCTCCTGGCCGTCGGGAGCGAGCTGACGACGGGGGAGACGCGCGACACGAACGGCGGCGAGCTCGCCCGCTCGCTCTCGCTCCAGGGCGTGAGCGTGCGGCGGATCGTCGCCCTGCCCGACGAGCTCGCGCTCGTCACGGCCGCGTTCGCGGAGGCGCTGGGCGCGGTGGACCTGGTCGTGGTGACGGGCGGCCTCGGCCCGACCCCCGACGACCTGACCCGCGAAGCGGTCGCGGCGGTCGTCGACGAGGTGCCGGCGATCGATCCCGGCCAGGAGGCGTGGCTGCGGGGCCTCTTCGAGCGACGCGGGATGGCGATGGCGGCTGTGAACCTGAAGCAGGCCTGGCGTATCCCGTCGGCCACGGCGATCCCGAACCCGAACGGCACGGCGCCGGGGTGGTGGGTCGATCGGCCGGACGGCCGCGTGGCGGTCCTCCTGCCCGGTCCGCCGCGCGAGCTCCGCCCGATGTGGCGCGACTGGGTCCTTCCGCGACTCCGGGAGCGTGGCCTGGGCGACGGGCGCCTGGTGCGAACGCTGCGGACCTACGGGATCGGCGAATCGCACGTGGCGGAGCTCCTCGGCGAGCCGATGCTCCGGGCCGCGAACCCGGTCGTGGCGACGTACGCCCGGGCCGACTGGCTCGACGTGCGGATCTCCGCGGTGGACGAGACCACCGACGATGGCGGCCCGGGGCGGCAGGCAGCGGAGGTTCTCGCGGCGGCCGAGGCGACGGTCCGCGCGGCGCTCGCCGGCCACGTCCTGACGGAAGGAGAGACGACCTGGGCCGACCTCGTCGCCGAGGCGACCGCGCGGGCCGGCGTCCGATTTGCGATCGTCGAGGCGGGGACGCAGGGCGCGCTGGGAGCGCTGCTGGCCGAGGTGCCGACGCTGGAGCGGGAGGTGGCTCACGGGCCGGCGGTGGCCCGCGACGTCGCGGCCTGGCCCGTCGAGGACGAAGCCGTGGCGATCGCCCGCGATGCCGGAGTGGAGATCGGCCTCGCCCTCGTGGCCCACACTGACGGCACCCAGACGCTGCTCCGGGCCGCCGTCGCCGCCCCTGGCGCGGGCTGGTCGCGGATCCTGGACCTCCGCCTGTTCCAGCACGGCGCCCATGGTCGGTTCCGGGCCGGAGTCGCGGCGGCCGCATTCCTGGCGGAGGTCCTCGGCGAGGATCGCTGAGGGTCGGGCACCGGAGCGCCGCCGGGAATCGCAGCGCCCCCGGCCAGGGTGGGGGAGGCCGAGGGCGCCGCAAGTTGGCGCACCGGGGAGGGGGGATCGACCGATGCGCCTTGCAGGAAGGATCGCGGCTGCGGCATCCCGCGCCGAAGGGCCGTTCGGCCCATCGTGGGGGGGCCAAACCGCCGGGTCGTGGCCTCCGCCCGGGCGGCGGTGTCGGCGTCGGCGCGACGACCTGCGCGACACCGGTGCCGTTGTCGCCACGTCGCCGGCACTGACCCGACGCCGCCTGCGCCGAGGCGACGCCCGGCCCTACTGCGTGAAGACGA
The DNA here is from genome assembly GCA_964629105.1 of uncultured Anaerolineaceae bacterium. GTDB lineage: Bacteria > Chloroflexota > Limnocylindria > Limnocylindrales > CSP1-4 > CTSoil-043. The sequence continues at coordinate 6,334 of CAZVPS010000005.1, read as the reverse complement.
AGGAGCTCACGATCACCTCGACCGGCGCGCCGTCCGTCGGGGCCGCGCCGCCGAAGAGCCAGAGGTTCAGGCGGACCCGCTCGTCGCCGGGCTTCGGCACGTCGCTCCCCGTGTACGTGTAGTTCGCGATCGGGTTCCCGCTGCCGTCCAGGCTCTGCCACGTGACCCGACCCGGCTGCCAGGTGAAGCGGTGGGTCGAGGTCGCCGCGTCCGGCTGGGTGAACCGCTGCAGGTGCCCGGCGGTCCCGTACGGCTGGACCACGTACTGGGCATTCGTCGGGTCATCGGCGTTGCCCCAGCGGGCGAACTCGATGTCGATCTCGCGGTGCGCGTACGGCGCCCTGTCGCTCCAGGTGAAGAGTCCGAGGACGACGTTGGGGTCGAGGGTGTCCACGCGGGATGCCAGGGTGAACGTGTACGTGCCGTAGCCGTAGCTCGTCGGCCCGATGATCTCGGCGCATGCCCAGGCACCCGACGCGCTCTTCGCGATCCGGAGGTGCAGCCCCCCGGCCGCATCAACCGACACGTTCGCCTTGTCGAACACGTTCGGGCCGGGCCCTACGGCGCTCCGGCTCGTCTTGATGGCCCAGGTCGCACCGCTCCAGGCGATCTTGTCCGGGTACCCGGGCTTGCCGGCCGCGAAGGCGGGCGCGGCGCTCGCGGCGCCGAGGAGGGCGGCGAGGCCGAGCGCGCACAGCGCGATGGGCATGCGCACGCGGCGGATCTCGTGCATCGGTCTGGGCCCTCTGCGGATCGAGTTCCAGTGTCGCACTCCACGACGCCCGCGACGAGCGTTCCGGATCCGACTCGCGGTGCGGCGACGCACCGCGGCGGCGACCCGTGTCCGCGGATGCCGCAATGGAGGGCGAGCCGGGTCGAGGCAGTCGGCGGGTGTGATAGCCTTTCCCTTGCCGCACCGTGCGGCAAGCTTCGCGTGGTCGACCCCCCTTCTCGAACAGACCGTGCGTTCTGCCTCCCAGTTCGGGAAGGATGTGGAGGTCACACGTGACCGCTGGCACCGTCAAGAAGGTCATCGCGGACCGCGGGTTCGGCTTCATCGTCGCCGAGGATGCGAAGGAATACTTCTTCCATCGCGGAGGGCTCGAGGCGACGCTTGACTTCGACCGCCTGGTCGGCGGCGAGCGCGTCGAGTTCGAGATCGAGCAGAGCCCCAAGGGGCCGCGCGCCGTCCGGGTGCGCGCCGTCTGACCATCGCCCGACGAGGCCGTTCGCTCCCATCGCGCGCGGCCTCGTCGCTCTCACCCGGCTCGTCGAATGGCAGGAAGTGACGTGGCAGAGGAAACCGGCCCGGATCCCATTGCGCTGACGCGGCCGCCCTTGCGCCACTACAAGCGCCGCGAGCTGGCCACGGCCGACGGGGGCAGGCTTGTCCTCCGCACGGACGGCACGATCGACCTTCTGTCGGTCGATGGGACGGTCGCGCAGTCCTGGGGGTCCGAGGACGCCGAGTGGGGCACGTACGCGTTCCGCTTCGGCATCCGCGTCCAGGCGCGCACGATGGCACCGCGGGGACCGGACACCGGCTCCGCGAAACCCGGGTTCTGACCTCGAAAGCACCGCCGTCGCGACGCGACGGCACGCCCGGCATCGCAGACGGCCCGGGCCCCGCCCGGTCTCCCGGCCGATCGACCGGGCCGGTGAACGACATGCAGCCCTCGCAGAGGTGGTTCCCGTGAAATCGATGCAGAAGCAGCTCGACGAGCTGGCGCGGTCGGCCCCGGCGCAGCGCATCGATCTGCGCGAGCCGCTCCTCGCCCACGGCGCCGTCGTCGTCGCACCGCTCGCCGACCTCGCCGCGGCCGATCCCGAGCTCGGGCCCTCCGTGACGGCGTGGCTCGAGGTGCTGGGAAAGCGGGACGAGGAGGCTCTTGCTCCCGTGGTCACGGCGCTTCGCACGCTCGCGACGAGCGCCCAGGACGACACCCGTCGCCACGCGGTGGAGGCCCTCGCCCGCCTCGGCGTCCCGCTCTCGGCGGCGCGCGCCCGCCGCGCGGTGGCCGCCAAGGGCTGACTCGGAAGCCTCGGGCCTGCCGGTCAGGACCGATCCCGGCCGCGGAAGGCTGATCTCCGGCCGGCCCTATTCTCGCGAGGCGTCGCGGGCTATCGCAACCGCGCGGCGAGGCCCGGCGGGGCGATCACGACCAGCTGCGTGGTGGCCCGGGTGAGGCCGACGTAGAGGAGCTCGTCGAGGCGGTTGTGGGTTTCGGGGAGCTCGACGAGGACGACGACCTCGCGCTCGAGGCCCTTGAAGCGGCGCACGGTCTCGAAGACGACGCAGTCGGGAGGCTCGTCGGGCACGTGCTCCGGCGGGAGGCCCTTCGAGGACCCGTCGTCGTTGATCGCCTCGTTCCAGAGCACGACGTTGCCGAATCGGCGCTTCCGCCACGCGTCGCTCTCGGGTGCCGAGCGGCCCGACAGGACGACGATCTCCCAGGGCGGCACCTGCTCGACCTCGGTGAGGTCGTGGAGCACCTTCCGCAGGGCTTCGAGCGCCGCCGGCCCGGGCTCGGCGTCGATCACCCGGTGGCGGACCCCGCCCTCGCGGAAGGCGCTGACCTCCTCGCCGCCGTGGTAGAAACGGCCGGCGAGCGCGGCGACGGACTCCGGGTTGCGCCAGTTCTCGTGCAGCTCGATGCGCTCGAGGCCCAGCTCCCCGACCACGTCGGCGCGGTAGAGCGCCTGGCCCGGGTCGTGGAAGACCCACAGGACGTCCTCGCCCGGGCTCCACAGGAGGAAGTCGAGCGTCTCGAGCCAGCCGCGGGCGAAATCCTGGCCTTCGTCGACGACGATCGCGTGGAAGCGCTCAGCCGGGAGCGCGTCGATCGCCGCCTCGAGCGCGGCAGGGAGCGTCTCGTCCCACCAGGCCGGCGGGATCGGCGCCGGACGGGCCGGCAGCACGCCCGCGGTCGTACCCAGCCGCTCGCAGAGGCGGTGGAACGTGGTGATCTCCAGGCCGCCGGGCGCGGGGGCGTCGGCCAGCTCCCGCATGAGCGTGGTCGCCAGCCGCTGGTTGAAGCAGACGAGCAGCGTCCGGTAGCCCTCGCGCGCGAGCCGTCGCGCCTTCTCCGCCGCGAGCATCGACTTGCCCGAGCCGGCCGGCCCCACCACCTCGACGCGGCGGCGGGAGCGAGCGCGGTTGAGGATCAGCTCCTGCTCCCGGGACGCGTCGAGCAGCTCGGCGCGGTCGTCGGCGATCCGGCCGCGCACCAGCCGGCGCATCGCGAGGGTAGGGGAGAGGAGCTCGTCGAGGAGGCGCATCCCGGCCTCCTCGAGCGGCCAGCCGCGCATGCCGTCGCCGAGGAAGTAGGCGAATGCCCGCTCGACCCAGTCGCGAGCCCGCTCGGGCGTCTCGAGGGCCGTCGCGTCGAGCACGATCTCCGGCGGCGCGTCCGGGCCCAGGAGGACGTGGCCCGGGGGCAGGCTCGCGAGGTCGACGTCGGGGAAGGCGACGCCGTGGCCGGCGCGTGGCTCCGCGCGGTGGTCCGCGCCGCGCTGCGGCGGCCAGCCGGGCAGCGAGACGAGCTTGCGCACGAGCTGGTGCTGGCTCCGCATCGCCTGCTCGAACGGCGACCGGTCCAGCGAGATCGGGCCCAGCCACCAGCGCCCCTGGCCGTCCCGGGAGGGCTCGCCGGCCTTGACCTCGACGACGAGGATCCCGCGTTCGGGGTGGGCGATGACCAGGTCGGCCTCGCCGTCCTCCGCCGGCCCGCGGTCGCGCATCGGCCCGGTCCAGTTGACGTTCGGGTAGAGGCGGTACTCGGGCGGGAGCGCGTCGCGCAGCCGCTCCCCGACCCGTCGCTCGGCCCCCTCGCCCCGCGTCATGGAGTGAGTGTCGCAGATGAATGGCAGCGCCACGCGGCGATCCGCCCCGCACCCTGGAGTGCGCGAGAGCCCCGGCTCGTTGACCGCGCAGCAACCACCCGCGACCCCTCATCGCGGGAACGGTGCTCCGACCGGGGACGATCGGAAGGAGGTACTCCTGTGACCGACTCCCCAGGCTCACTGCGCCCGCGCCCGCGCGCCGCGGCCACCGACGCCGCGGTCGATCCGGCGGAAGCCAGGGCCGACGACCGCTTCGACGCCCTCCGCCATGCCGTGGCGGCCATCAGCCGCGACCTCGGCGTCCACGTCGAGTTCTGGGGTCCCGGCGACGGCACCGACGGCTGGGCCGCCGGCGAGGACGGCGACACGAACGCCGTGGCGATGCTCCGCGCGCCGGGGCACCCCGCCAACAGGCTCCTCGTGGCCGGCCGCACCGTCGCCGACACCCACGAGCGCGTGCTCGCCCTCCTGATGTCCATCCGCGCGACGGGTGCCTTCTTCGCGGCCCACCCGTGCCGCCTCAACTGACAAGGAGCCAGCCGCGGCCCGGTGCCCCTGCCGGGTTCGATGTGAATGGAGGAACACCCATGATCAAGCTCAGCATCGAGATCATGTCGCCGCTGACGCCCGACGACCGCGACCTCCTGTCGGGAGTCGCCGTCATGACGCTCGCCATCGCCAACCACGAGATGGCCAAGGCGGCCTTCCCCGAGACGTTCCGCGACGAGGACGACGAGGACGCAGACGACGACGGCGAGCCCATGGGCGAGATCGACGAGGTGGCGGACGCCGATCCGGGCGCCGCCGCGGCGCCGGGGCTCCCCAATTGATCGAGCTGCCGACGCTCTTCCTCGTCATCTGCCTGCTCCTCTGGCTGGCGAACCGGGGCCGCTGGCCCGACGAGCGGTAGGGGACACTGGCGCCATGAGTTGCCCTTCCCGGCCGGCGGTCTTCGCTTCGTTCGCGGTCTTCGCCTCGTTCGCGTTCGCGCTCGCGGTCGCCCTCGCCATCGCGGCGTGTGGCAGCGTCCCGACGACGCCGGGTCCGCCAGGCGGCTCGCCCGGCGGACCGGCGGTCACGGCAACTCCCGCGCCGGCGCCGATCCCCGGCGCCCCGGATCGCCCGACCGGGCCGACCCGGGAGGCGACGCTCGTCCGGGTCGTGGACGGCGACACGATCCGGGTCATGGTGGACGGCGTCGAGGAGCGCGTCCGCTACATCGGGATCGACACGCCGGAGCCCAACACGAGCTCGGCGGCGACGCCCGAGCCGTACGCGGAGGCCGCGACCGAAGCCAACGCCCGGCTCCTGGCCGGGGGTCATCTCGTCCTCGAGAAGGACGTCTCGGAGCGCGACCGCTACGGCCGGCTCCTGCGCAACGCCTGGGTCGAGCGCGATGGGGCGTGGACGCTCGTCAACCTCGCCCTAGTCGTCGAGGGCTACGCCCTGGTGTGGACCTACCCGCCGAACGTCAGGTACGCCGACGCGCTGCTGGCCGCCCAGCAGGCCGCCCGCGAGGCGGGGCTTGGCCTGTGGGGAGAGGCGCCGCCCTGACGTCAATGGGCAGCGACGCGCTGCCACCGGAGCCGGCGCCCCCCACGACCGGGATGCGCCAACCGGTCACGCGCCAACGGGCCACGGGCTTGACACAATGCAGCAATGCCGCCATGCTGCGGCCATGAAGACGTACCTCGTCTCGGTCCGATCCCGGGGCACCCTGGCCCTTCCCGCAGACCTCCGGCGTCGGCTGCACCTCGATCTGCCGGAGTCGCAGGTCCGCCTGATCGACCACGGCAACGGCCGCGTCGAGCTGGTGCCCGTCGTCGCGGTGCCGGCCGACCAGGCCTGGTTCTGGACGGACCGCTGGCAGGCCATGGAACGAGAGGCCGACGCCGACATCGCGGCGGGGCGCAGCACCGTCGTCGATGGCTTGGATGAGCTGATCGCGCACCTCGACCACGCCTGACGCCGGCTCATGAAGTTCGAGGTGCTCGACTCCTTCCACGCCGACCACGCGCGACTGTCCGAAGCCGAGAAGGGACGCTTCAAGAAGGTCCTGCCCGCCGTTGTCGCCGCCTGTGTCCGCTACGCCGCGGACTCGTCGGCATCGTGGCCGGCATCTCTGCGCGTGAAGGACGTCGAAGGGGCCCCGGGCATCTTCGAGATGACGTGGAGCTTCGCGGGGCCCGATGGGCGCGCCACGTTCGAGTGGACGGCCATCGAGGGAGCGCTCGGCCTTCGCTGGCGTCGCATCGGAGGCCACCGGATACTCAGGGAACCGTAGTCGCCCGGTGTCGACCGCAACTGACGCCACAGGAGTCGGGCAAAGTCGGCGATACGTGGCTGGTGAGTCGGGCGCCCTGCGCTGCGTGTCGTCGGATGCCCTCTTCGGATAGGACGTCCGCACGGTCAGCGAGCACCTGCGCCACCACGGCGCGTCTCAGCGAGATGTGTCTGTTGCGCGGACATAGCAGATCCGCTATATGCTGTC